>CAMDPE010000085.1 GCA_945903795.1 Lutibacter flavus
ACAATATAATGAGCGATAGTTATGAATCCATTGAAGGTTACAATCCGGATGCCGATTTAGGTTTGGGCTGCGGACTTCCAACAGCATTTGCTTTGATTAAAGAAGGAGACACCGTATTGGATTTAGGCAGTGGCGCCGGTAACGATTGCTTTGTTGCAAGAGCGCAAACAGGTGAAAAAGGAAAAGTGATTGGTGTTGATTTTACCCCAATTATGGTTGAAAAGGCACGTGAAAATGCCGAAAAAAGAGGATTTAACAATGTGGAATTCAGATTGGGTGATATAGAAAAACTGCCGCTGACTTCCAATGTTGTCGATGTGGTTGTCAGCAATTGCGTGCTTAATTTGGTTCCCAATAAAAAAGAAGTCTTTCAAGAAATACTTAGGGTATTAAAACCTGGCGGACATTTTAGCATTTCGGATGTAGTTTTGGTTGGAGATTTACCGGCTGAACTGGCGCAACAAGCGGAAATGTACGCAGGATGCGTATCAGGTGCCATTCAGAAAGAAACCTACTTAAATTTAATTGCTGAAAGCGGTTTTACCGACATAAAAATTCAAAAAGAAAAATCTATTTTGCTTCCCGATGATATTTTAAAAAATTATTTGGATGAAGAATCGATTGTTTCATTTAAAAATTCCGATACTGGAATATTCAGTATCACCGTATTTGCGAGGAAACCCGATTGTTGCAAACCTGGAAATGGCTGTTGTTAACCAATAAAAAATAAACAATGCTATACCAACAAATCGAAAACACCATTGCTTCATTAAATTTGGACGCAATTTCCAATGAACGCAAGCAAACTTTGCAGCCTTTGATAGATTATATTCAAACAAAAGTAACCGAAAATAAAAATGCAAACCTTAATTTTATTTGCACGCACAATTCGCGAAGAAGTCATTTATCACAAGTTTGGGCACAGGCAGCTGCGCATTTTTACCAACTGAAAAATGTGTATTGCTATTCTGGAGGTACCGAAGCTACGGCCTTATTTCCCATGGCTGCAAAAACGCTGGAACAGGCAGGTTTTAAAATTGAAGTTTTATCGGAAAGTAAAAATCCGGTGTACGCCATTAAATTTGACGAAAATGAGCATCCGATTGTTGGATTTTCCAAAACTTTTGACCATTCTTTCAATCCGAAAAGTGAGTTTGCCGCGATTATGACCTGTTCTGATGCTGATGCCAATTGTCCGTTTATACCAGGCGCAGAAAAACGTATTCCCGTGAAATATGATGACCCAAAAACTTTTGACAACACACCGCAACAAGCTGAAAAATATATAGAACGCAGCAACCAAATTGCCGCTGAAATGTTGTATGTATTTTCAAAAATTAAAATAAATGAATTTTAAATGTTGAATTATGAATGTTGAATTATTAAAAAATTGAATGTTGGATTTTAAATTATAATTTAACATCCAACATTTAGAATTCAACGTTTATTAATAACCGTTATGAAAGAAAATATTATACAAGAAAAAAGTTTTGATTTTGCTTTGTTAACAATTGAAATTTACTTAAAAATGAAACTTCAAAATGAATACGTGCTCTCAAAGCAACTTCTAAGATCAGGAACAAGTATTGGAGCCAATGTTGAAGAAGCCATAGCTGGTATTTCAAAAAAAGATTTTACAGCTAAAATGTCTATTTCTTCAAAAGAAGCGCGAGAAACAAAGTACTGGCTTAGGTTAATTGACAAAAGTAATATCGTTCAAATTGATGTTTCTAAACCACTCATCGAAATTGAATCAATCATAAATATTTTAACTAAAATTGTAAAAACAAGTCAAGAAAATTAATTACTCAGAATTTATAATTAAAAAATTTAAAATCCAACATTTAAAATTAATAGCGTGCAGCAATGAAAAAACTTAGCTTCCTCGACAGTTACTTAACCTTATGGATATTTATTGCAATGGCCATTGGTGTGGCAATCGGCTATTTTGTCCCTTCATTTCCAACATTAATCGATTCTTTTAGCAGCGGCACCACCAACATTCCTATTGCCATTGGATTAATTGTAATGATGTATCCGCCGTTGGCAAAAGTGAATTATGCCTTGTTGCCAAAAGTATTTAAAAACGTAAAAATCCTTACCATTTCTTTAGTCTTAAACTGGATTATTGGTCCGGTGTTGATGTTTGTGCTGGCCATTACCTTTTTGCAGGAATACCCGGAATATATGGTTGGATTGATATTAATCGGTTTGGCGCGTTGCATTGCGATGGTGCTGGTTTGGAACGATTTGGCTGAAGGAAGCAGTGAATATGGCGCCGGTTTGGTGGCTTTAAACAGCATTTTTCAGGTTTTTGCCTATAGTTTTTATGCCTGGCTTTTTATCACTGTGCTTCCGCCCTATTTTGGTTTTGAAGGCGCCATTGTTGATATTTCGATTGCAACAATAGCCGAAAGTGTGGCTATTTATTTGGGAATTCCATTTGTTTTGGGAATTTTATCAAGATTGATTTTGGTAAAACTGAAAGGCGAAGATTGGTACAACAAAAAATTCATTCCAACCATTTCTCCGCTTACCTTAATTGCTTTGTTATTTACCATTGTGGTGATGTTTTCCCTAAAAGGCGAATTGATTGTTGAAATCCCTATGGATGTGCTCATAATTGCTGTGCCGTTGCTTATTTATTTTACCATTATGTTTCTCATTGGTTTCTTTGTCACCAAAGCAATGGGTGCCACTTACGATAAAACGGCCGCGGTTGCTTTTACGGCTGCAGGAAACAATTTTGAACTGGCCATTGCTGTGGCGATTGCGGTTTTCGGGTTGAATTCCGGACAAGCATTTGCGGGTGTTGTTGGACCTTTGGTTGAAGTGCCTGCCTTAATTTTATTGGTGCGGGTTTCTTTTTGGCTGAAGAAAAAATATTTTATTTGAAATAAATCAGTTAAAATGATATCTATCATTTTTTAACCTGATAACCAATCGTACTTTTACGATTGGAAATGAAAAAAACTACAGAAAATATCGTTTTTAAGGATGATTCCAAACAATTGGCGCGTTTTGCCAAAGCATTGGGCCATCCGACGCGGATTGCAATTTTAAAGCATTTAGAACATCAATCGTGCTGTTTTACGGGCGATTTGGTTGATATTTTTCCTTTGGCGCAATCGACCATTTCCCAACATTTAAAAGAATTGAAAGATGCAGGATTGATTCAGGGTGAAGTAAATCCGCCCAAAATAAAATACTGCATCAATAAAGAAAACTGGAAAACTGCAAAAGCATTGTTTCAAGGTTTCTTTGAATGATGTTTTTGATTTAAACCGCGTTAGGGATTGAAGCGGAAATACTTTTTAAATTTGCCATTTCAGCGAATTTAAAAAGATTGCAGCGGAAAGCCCAACCGCTTTTTAGCGGGAACGCCCAACATATTATTCTTTAACCGATAAATTACTTAATTATAACAACATATTAAAGCCTAAAAAAATGAGCATAAACATTAAAATCCTGGGAACCGGCTGTCCGAAATGCAAACAAACTACCGCTGTGGTTCAAGAAGTGGTCACTGAAAATAATATTGATGCCACTATTGAAAAGGTGGAAGATATTATGGAAATTATGAAATTTAACGTGATGTCTACGCCTGCCGTGGTGATAAACAATGAAATTAAAATTAAAGGCCGTGTTCCTTCAAAAGCTGAAATCACTGCGCTTTTAATGGAGAATTTGCAAACGAAAAATTCAGCCGATGCTGATTGCGGCTGTTCTGACCATAAATGTTGCTAATAAAACTTTAATATGTTTGATTGGGTTCAAAAATTGGCAGACTGGTTAATTTACGCCGTTTTTAATATTGGTGCAGCAACGCATTTAGGCAAATCACTCAATTTTTTTATTTACGACACCATCAAGATTTTAATCCTGTTATTTGTGATTGTTTTTTTAATGGGAATTGTAAACACGTACTTTCCCATTGAAAAGCTTAAAAATTATCTCAACCGCAAAAAACTGTACGGACTGGAATATTTCTTTGCCTCCATTTTCGGGGCAATTACCCCATTTTGCTCCTGCTCATCAGTGCCGCTGTTTATAGGTTTTGTTAACGGAGGAATTCCTTTGGGAGTCACTTTTTCTTTTCTGATTACCTCCCCTTTGGTAAATGAAGTCGCCATCGCGATGTTTTTAAGCATGTTTGGATTAAAAGTTACCATAATTTATGCTATTTCCGGTATTTTACTGGGAACTTTCGGAGGTTGGCTGTTGGGAAAATTCCATTTAGAACCGCTTTTAACCGACTGGGTGAAAAATGTTTTGGCAAATACCCAAAAAGTAAATGCGGCATATGAAGAAGAAAAAAGAACTTTTAGGCAGCGTTTGCCGGAAATTACCAGAAACGCCTGGGATATTGTAAAAGGTGTTTTAATCTATATTATTATTGGAGTTGGCATTGGTGCTGCGATGCACGGTTATGTTCCCGAAAATTTCTTTGCCAAATATTTGGGAAGCGGCGCTTGGTGGACAGTTCCTTTGGCGGTTATTGTGGCAGTTCCCATGTATGCCAATGCAGCCGGTATTGTTCCTGTGATTCAGGTTTTTGTTGCAAAAGGAATCCCAATGGGAACCGCCATTGCTTTTATGATGGCAACTGTTGGCCTTTCTATCCCTGAAGCAACGCTGCTTAAAAAAGTAATGACCCTTAAATTAATCGGAATTTTCTTCGGTGTGGTAACCTTATTCATTATCATTTCCGGATATTTATTTAACCTAATTTTATAAACATTTAAATCATAAAAAATGAAAAAGCTTCCTATTTTATCAACAATTATTTTGAGTCTGTTTTTATTTTCCTGCACAGGAAATGCACAAAACAAAACTGCTGACAAACAAACCACTAAAAATGTAATTGAAGTGATTGATTTTCACTCCACAAACAGGTGTAAAACGTGTAAAGCCATAGAAGCAAACACAAAATACACTTTGGACACCTATTTTGCCAAAGAACTTAAAGCCGGTAAAATCACCTTTAAAATTGTAAATGTCGATAATAAAGAAAATGAAAAATTGGCTGAGAAATTTCAGGCATCGGGTACTTCCCTATTTTTGAATGTTGTAAAAAACGGAAAAGCAAAACAAATTGATTTAACAGAATTCGCTTTTATGAATGGGAACGACCAAAAAGCATTTTCAGATGAATTAAAGCAAACAATAGCTGTACAGCTTAAAAACATCTAGATGGATTTTTTGCAGTCGCGTTTAGAAAATAACAATATTCCTGTTTTGTCTGCCTTTGTATTGGGATTGATGACTGCCATCAGTCCTTGTCCGCTTGCTACCAACATTACCGCTACAGCATATATTTCTAAAAATATATCAAGCAAAAAAAAGGTTTTTTTAAGCGGAATTTTATATTCTCTTGGCAGGGCATTCACTTATACAACCATAGGATTGATTTTATTTTTTGGCGCCAATAAATTTCATATTGCAAGGTTTTTCAACCAGAATGGCGAAAAGTATTTAGGTCCGCTACTTATTGTTATTGGCTTAATAATGCTGAATGTGATTCGGTTAAATTTCTTCAATAAAATGAATTTCAGCGATAAATTATCTGAAAAATTTAAGGATAAAGGTTTGTTGGGCTCATTTTTAATTGGAGCCGTTTTTGCATTGGCCTTTTGCCCTTACAGCGGGGCGTTATATTTCGGAATGCTCATTCCTATGACCATTTCTAGCATTAACGGATTGTATTTACCCTTAATTTTTGCCTTCGGAACAGGATTGCCGGTATTGCTTTTCACTTATTTATTGGCTTTTACCGCCAGCAGCGTAGGAACTTTTTTCACCAGAATCACCAAAATTGAAAAAGCGATGCGCATTATTGCCGGAATTGTGTTTATAATCACCGGCATTTATTACGTGTTGATTTTTATGGAAGTGCTTTAATGCTGTGAAAAAATAAGACAGTTCTATTTATTATAAAGAAAAACCAGGCAAATTGCCTGGTTTTACATTCTTGTAACTTAATTAGTATGTATTAATTTTGCGATTGTTTAATCGATTTTAAAATAGTAAAATTAAACAATAGACTGATCAAATATATTGAATTTTAAATTCGTAACATTATTTAATTTAAAATTTTTCTAACTTTTTTCTAGGCAGCAAGCTTATTGAGAGTAAATTGACTTTTTTAACAGTCGTCAGACTCAGTTTATTGAATGTAATAAAAAAAACCAGGCAAATTGCCTGTTTTTTGTTCTATTTAATGATCTAATTTTACAAAGTTTCTCTCCAAATTGGTAAGGTAAATTTAAATTCACTGCCTTGGTTTACCTTACTTCCTACCCAAATTTTACCACCGTGGCTTTCCACAAAATCCCTGCATAAAATTAACCCCAATCCTGAACCTTGCTCATTAGATGTTCCCAAACTGGAACTAATTTCGTTAACGCTAAAAATGGCTTCAATTTCTGATGCAGATATTCCTATACCATTATCTTTAACGGTAATTTCAACAAAATCATTTTTCAGGACCGAATAAATGTTTATTTCTCCTTTTGCTTCAGTAAATTTTATGGCATTTGAGATTAAATTTCTGAGAATGGTATCAAGCATATTTTCATCTGCCTTCACAAAAATATTTTTTTCAACCTTATTAAAAATAGCAATATCTTTATTAATAGCTTGAATTTCCAAAAATGAAACCACATCTGTAACTTGTTTCATCAAGTCTATTTTCTTTGGATTAAATTTTAAATTACCCGATTGTGAATTTGCCCAAATAAGCAAGTTATCAAGCAAACTGGATACTTTTGCCGTTGAACCCTTTATTATTTTAAAAAATTTTAACCGTTTAGTTTCATCATATTTGTCATTATTTTCAATCAAAAGATCAGTAAAACCAGCTATTGAATTAAAAGGGTTTTTTAAATCGTGTGCAATAATGGAGAAAAACTTATCTTTTGTACTGTTAACCTGTTTTAATTTTTCACTTTGCTCATGTAGCTCATCTTTCATTTTATGCACCTGATAATTTTTAAACTCAAGTAAATTAAATGCTTTTCTCTTAGAAGTATTTTGATGAATTAACAGAATCAATAAAAAGGCAAAAACCACTATGGCAATAATTAAGAAATGCGTGTATTTTTTTTCTTTCTCATATTTTAATTGTGTTTTTTCACTTGTTTTTGATAAATCGGTTATGGTATATTGCGATTTTTCTAATTCATTTAAGGCATTAAATAGTTTAATTTTTTTAGCTCGGTCTAGCTTTAACAAGCTATCTTTTATCGCAGTATATTCTTTTAATCGTTTTAAAGCCAGTACATTATCCCCTAAGCCTTCATAAGCAATGGAGGCCTGTAATAAATTTTCTGATTTATAATCTAAATTGCCTATTAAATCGGCAATTGCATAACTTTCTCTTGCAGCATAAATAGCACTTTGGAACCTTTTTTGTTTATTTTCAACGTCAGAAATATTTAAAAGCACTATGGCCTGTAAATCCTTTTCACCCAAACTATCGGCAATTTTCATGGCTTTGTTAAGATATTCCTTCGCCTCCTTAAATTGCTTTAAATTAATATAAGAATCACCAATATTATTATAATTGATGGCAATGCCATATCGATCGTTTAATTTCTGTTCAATGGCTATAGATTTTTTATAATATTCTAATGCTTCGGATACTTCTCCATGATCGGCCAAGGCATTTGCAATATTTGTATAAGCACTTGAAATTCCATGTTTATCTTTCAGTCTCTCGTAAATTACCAATGCATCCCTAAAATATTTTTCAGCCAAGTCATAATTTTCTTCCTCATAATATAAATTGCCAATATTGGTGTAATTTGATGCGACACCTTTTTCATTGGAAATTTCCTTGTTTATTGATAGTGATTTAAAATAATTTTGAATGGCCTTATCTTCAGCATATAACTTGGAATAAAGATATCCCAGAGAATTGAAAATTTCGGCAATTTTCTTACTATTATTCAACTTTTCAAAAATAGATAAAGATTCATTGTAATTTTCTAACGCCTCTTTGTATCTTCCCGTTTTTTCATAATAAAACCCAACCTTGTTTTTCACTTCAGCAATTTTAGATTGGTCGTTCGCCTTTTCAGCAAATTTTAAAGCTTTATTTAAATTAACCAGCGCAGAGTCAATATTACTTTTTTTTAAATATAAATCGGCAATATTTAAGTGAATGGTAACTTTTGCAGTATCAACTAACTTTTGTTGAAGTTCCTTTTTTACCGTAGATATTTCGGGTGTTCCCTGCCCAATTAAAAGCGAAGTAAACCCTAAATAAAATAAAATTATAAAACTATTTTTCATTTATTTATTGAGTGAAGCTATGTCAAATACATTAAATTTGTGTTCTAGCAATTGATATTTAAGAGATTATAACAAACAAATTTAACTTAATTTTTTCAATTGAAAAAATAGAATGAATCTATTTATGCTATAAAATACAATATTAAACCATTCAATGACGTTGATTGACTTATATACGGTGAATATTCCAATAAAATAAATTATATTTTTTATGAGTTCAATTTTTTAAACATCATATAATGTTCTCCAACAAATGAAATGTCAAATTTTTCCCCAAAAGTTTGAAATCCTTGTTTTTTGTAAAAATCCACTGCAGCAATACGGGCATTGCACCATAAAATATCGATGCTTTTTTCCTTTAAAATTAAAAAGGCTTGTTCCAACATTAATTTTCCTGCACCAAAGCCCTGATATTCTGTTAAAGTGGCCATCCCTCTAAGTTGGTAGTGGCTTCCTTCAAAATTTTTATTGGTCGCTTTCATATAACTGGAAACCGCAATGAGTTTATCATTTTTAAAAGCGCCTAAATGAATGGTATCTGAATCAAAATCGCCATTAAATTCAAAGGGAAGCGGAATGTTTTTGCGCAATACTTCCAAACGGATTGGAAAAGTTTCCTCGGTCGAAATTATTTTAATTTGTATCATTATTTTTTAATTAATTGGGATTATTCACATAATGCCTGCAGCAATTTTTTTTCTAAAATTATTTTCATACTATTGACATCAATGACGCTAATTTACTATTAATATGGAACATCTTGAAATTAAATTAATTGAGAAAGAAAATATTTTTTCAATTTTGCCGCTGCTAAGGGAATTGAACACAAATACGCCCGAAATTGTCTTAAAAGAACGCTTGTTGGAAATGACAAACCAACATTATAAGTGCATTGGTGTGTTTTTAGATGAAGAATTGGTGGGTATTAGCGGACTTTGGTTTTTAACACGTCACTACTGCGGAAAAACGGTTGAGCCTGACCACGTGGTGATTGACAAAAATCACAGAAATAAAGGATTGGGAAAGAAATTATTTGAATGGATATACAATTACGCACAAAGCATTGGTTATGAAGCCTCTGAATTAAATACCTATATTGAGAATGAGAAATCTCACCGATTTTACGAAAATGAAGGTTATGAAAAAAAGGGTTTCCACTACATAAAAAAGTTTAAAAATTCTTAAAAAACGTTTGTAGAAGTCTAAAAGGATTGTATATTTGCCAAGCATTTGCGAGAGTAGCTCAGTTGGTAGAGCTTCAGCCTTCCAAGCTGACTGTCGCCGGTTCGAGCCCGGTCTCTCGCTCAAAAAAAGCCAAACTTTCGTTTGGCTTTTTTTTATAAAAATCTTTTTCCGAAAAGCAGTAAAAACACAATAGGAATCCCTAACAATATCACCACCATAGAACTTTCTAAAAACACTTCGGGATACACCAACAACATCAACGCGTAACCACCAACTGATCCTCCTAAATGCGCCGCGTGTCCAATATTGCCCACTTTGTTTTTCATTCCGTAGATGGAATAAATTAAATAACCGATACCAAAAATATAACCGGGAATTGGAATTGGCAAGGGAAACATCATCAATTTCATGTCGGGATTTAATAAAATTGCAGCATAAATAATGCCCGCAACTGCGCCCGAAGCGCCAACCGCCGTATAGTATAATTCCTTTTTATGATAACTGAGCGTTAGCACATTTCCTGCAACTAAACTGCCAAAATATAGAATTAAAAATTTTACAACACCGAGGTTCAGAATGATTATAGGCGCAAAAATATATAAAACATACATGTTTAAAATTAAGTGCATATAATCCACATGTAAAAATGCAGATGAAAACATTCTTACTTTCTCACCTCTTATTATTGAACCAATTTGAAATTTATATTTATCAAAAAATAACTGGTCGCTAAATCCTTTGATGGAAAGCAATACATTGGCAACAATTATTATTAACAGTGCAATATCTATATTCATTTTTCTAAATTTTAAAAAGCGAAAGTATAAAAAATTGCCGAACCTGTTTCTTTGTTTATGAACCAATCCAAAAATATTTAAATATTTAGTGCGATATTTGCAGACTTATGGTGAATTTTATAGTTTACATATTGGTTTATCCGATCATTTGGCTCATATCTTTGTTGCCTTTTCGTATTTTATATGGCATTTCAGATGGTATTTATTTATTGGTTTATCATATAATCGGATACAGAAAAAAAGTGGTTTTATCCAATTTAAAACTTGTTTTTCCTGAAAAATCTGAAAACGAACTCCTTGAAATTCGTAGGAAGTTTTACCATCATTTTGTAGATGTTTTTATAGAAATGATAAAATCCTTTACGGTTTCTAATGATGAAGTTTACAAAAGATATAAATTCACTAATATCAATTTTTTTGATGAATTATTTAAAGACGGCAAAAGTGTGATCCTAACAGGGCCACATTATGCAAATTGGGAATGGATTATGAGTTTGGATTCATTTGTTAAATATAAAGGCTACGCGGCTTTTACCAGAGTGGCAAACCCTTACTTCAATGATAAGGTTTTAAAATCAAGAGCCAAGTTTGGGACTCATTTAATACTCACCTCAAAAATAATTGCTGAAATAAAATACAATCAGAAGAACAACATTCAGGCGATGTACGGATTGCTTAGTGACCAATCTCCTCAATTGTCCAAAACATTTTATTGGCGTGAATTTTTTGGTGTAAAAGTGCCAATACATACTGGTGCAGAAATGTTGGCCAAAAGATATGATATGAATATGGTTTATATTGAAACAAAAAAAATAAAGCGCGGTTATTACGAAACCTCCTTTAGTTTAATTACCGATGATGCCAAAAAATATACCGATTATGAATTGACCGATATTTTTTTAGAAAAAGTTGAAAAACAAGTCCGTACGCAACCAGAATACTATTTCTGGACTCATAAACGCTTTAAGCACAAAGATAAAGCACCGATTTAAAATTTGTTAATTTGTTGATACGTTGAATCGTTGAGATGTTAAATTGGTAATTGTTTAATTGTTTTTTTTAATCTGTTTTCTCTATTCTCTTCTCTTTCATCTTTAATTAACTAATAGCTTTAATTTCATTTATAAATCTGATAGCCAAATCATCGGCACTTTGTTGTGAAGTGCTTTCTGTATAAATTCTTATAATTGGCTCTGTATTCGATTTTCTTAAATGTACCCATTCAGTTTCAAAATTAATTTTAACGCCGTCAACCGTAATTACATCCTCATTTTTATAGGTTGCAGCTATGGTACTTAATATGGCATCAACATTAATTTTTGGCGTCAACTCAATTTTATTTTTGCTCATAAAATAAGCCGGATAACTGTCTCTCAATTGTTTACAAGAAACTTTTGAGTTTGCCAAATGCGACAGAAATAACGCAATACCAACCAATGAATCTCTTCCATAATGTGATTCCGGATAAATAATGCCGCCGTTTCCTTCACCTCCAATGATGGCATTTTTCGCCTTCATCATTTCAACCACATTCACCTCTCCTACTGCCGATGCAAAATAC
>CAMDPE010000086.1 GCA_945903795.1 Lutibacter flavus
AAATCAGACAACTTATTACAAATAAAGATGAAAGAACAAAAACCACCCTGCCGAAAAATAACCTATGAAAAAGTAGGTTTCGATTTAAAATTACTCATTATTGACCAAATCCAAAATGGAAGGATTTCTACCAATTATGCCGCTAAAAAATACAATGTCCCTAAATCATCTATTGACTATTGGTTAAAAAAATATAGTACTTTAGAGCAAAAGAAATTAGGAATGAGTAAACAAGATGAAATCAAGAAACTAAAAGAACGCATTGAAGAACTTGAATTTGTTAAAGACTTCCAGCAAGATATTATTGCCGATATGGAACTTATCACTGGTGTGAATCTAGCAAAAAAGTCATTGCCCAAAACATTAGCCGACGAGATTCAAATAAAGAAACAGAACCGTTTAAAAGAAAATGGTTAATCGAGTGTTTTGGGATTAGCAAACAAGCCTTTTATAAACGCTTAAAATCTCATCAAAATAAAATAAATCAAGAACAAATTTTAATAAGGTTGGTGCAAGATTGTCGTAAAGAAATTGGACAAAGTACCGGGGGAATTAAACTTTATAAGTTACTTAAAAATCAGATGATACAAAACCAAATACACCTTGGAAGAGATAAATTCTATCGCTTTTTAAGAAACCATAACTTATTGGTTCCTAAAACTAAACGTTACTTTATCACTACGAATTCTAAACATCAATTTTTTAAACACAAAAACCTTGTTAAAGACAAAGCTCCTACCCGATCTGAACAACTTTGGGTAAGCGATATTACCTATATTAAAACTCAAAAAGGTCACAGTTACCTGGCTTTAGTAACGGATGCCTATTCTAAGCAGATTATGGGCTATAAATTAGCTTCTCATATGAAAGTGTCATTATGTGCTGATGCGCTTAAAATGGCTATTAAAAATCGTAAATATCCTAATCTAAAGTTAATTCATCACTCCGACAGAGGCATTCAATATTGCAATCCGGGATATACGCAGTTTGCTGAACAAAACGGTTTAACCCTTAGTATGACTGAACAATATGATCCCTATGAAAATGCTGTTGCTGAAAGAATAAACAGAACTTTAAAATATGAATATGGATTGAAACAGTCAATTAAAAACACTACTTTAGCTAAAAAGATTGTGAAACGTGCTGTGAATATTTACAACAATCTCAGACCTCATTTAAGTTTAGAGTTATTTACACCAAAACACGTGCATTTAAATCAAAATGTAACCTATAAGTGCTATCGGAGAAACAAACAAAATTTACAGTATTTGACCATTTAATAAAACGAAAATTAACAAAAAAATGGTCAACCTATTTCAGTACAATACAAAAATCGAACTAAATGAAAAACCAATCAATATCAACTTTAATTATTTTACTGCTATTTGGCTACAATTTATATGCTCAAAATAGCGATAATAGTTATCCAGCGACAAGTGAAGAAATTACAATAACAATCGGAAATGATTCGATCGCAGCTTTCGGAATGTTCGCAGCTGGAAAAGAGAAAAAAGAAACTGTTATTTTTCTTCACGGCCTTCCTGGAAATGAAAGAAATCTTGATTTGGCCCAAGAGTTAAGAAGAAATGGAAGGAATGTAATCTACTTTAACTATCGAGGAGCTTGGGGAAGTCAAGGCGAATTTTTGTATTCGAATTGTTTAGAAGACGTAAAACAGGTTATGGATTTTTTCTCAACAAGTGAAAATTCCGAAAAATATAGAATTGACTCAAAATCATTTATCCTTTTTGGACATAGTATGGGTGGAGGAATTGCCTTAATTAGTGGGGCAAAAGACGCAAGGGTGCGTAAAATTGCTGTGTATTCACCTTGGAATGCTGGTAATGACCAAAAGCCAAGTGATGCACAAATCGAAGGATTCAAAAAAATGCTGAATTCATTATTTATGTTAAATATAGATTCTCAGAACTTTATTGAAGATTTAATTCAAAACAAATATGAATACGATATTCTTAGTCATAAAAAGCAATTAACAAATAAGAAACTTTTGATTTTAGATGAAAATGAAAGAAATAAGGGTTGGATTGAAGAACTGGATAATACTGAATATATTTTGATGAAGACAGACCATTCATTTTCTGACAAAAGACTTGAACTGATTGAAAAAGTATCTAAATGGATAAATAACTAAGCACAATAATGTATATACAAAATAGGCGAGACAGTAGTAAATTCAAGGCTTTTGGTTCGTATTAAACTTTGTGCTTAACTGAAAGTGAAGTGCTTCTAAATCGCCTGCTTTTCATATTCTAACCAGTTGCCAGTAATAATAAAATTCGGTTTTTAAAATAAAAATTCTAAATTAATTTGGAAAATGTTATCTATTTAGGTAACTTTGTTAAAATTTAACGACTACTAAATTGAGTAATTATAAACGTGAGGTAGGAGTTTATAAAGAGTATTTTACTGATTTCTACAAAAAGCAGCCTTTAGTTGTAAGAAAAAAGATAGATTGGACTATTCTTCTAATTCAAACAATGAAAATTGTTCCTGAAAAATATCTGAAACATCTTACTAACACTGATGGACTTTGGGAAATAAGAATTTCTGCAGGAAATGGAATTTTTAGAATATTCTGTTTCTTCGATGATGGAAATCTTATAATTTTATTAACCGGATTTCAGAAAAAAACGCAAAAAACACCGAAAAATGAAATCAACAGAGCTGAAAAGCTAAAAATAGAGTATTATGAAAACAAATAAAAATATTAAATCATTCGACACACATCTTACCGAAAATTATGGTAATGTTGGATCTAAAACTAGAGATAAATTTGAAGAAGAGTTTGAAACTTTTAAAATTGGAGTTTTAATCCAGGAAGCTCGAAAAAGACAACATTTAACTCAAGAAGAACTTGCCGATAAGGTTGGGACTACTAAAAATTATATTTCAAGAATTGAAAATAATGCAAGTGACATTAGACTTTCCACACTTATGAGAATTATAAAAGATGGGCTTGGCGGAAATTTGAAATTATCCTTGGATATTTAGATTATAAATTACTACTGGCAACACCGTATATAATTTATGCTCAAATCGGATTTAGTACAAACCGACAAACATTCAATAATAATTTTGCTTCGGCGGAAAAATCTCCGATTTTTACGTCGCACAAATCTTATAAAAACTCGTTGGTTGCAAAAACAAAAAAAGAATAATATGAAAAAAATGACTTTAATATTTTCAATTTTAGCATTATGTCTATTTACTAATTGTGAGAATGACGATAATGTAATTACTTATACTGAAAATCTAATTGCATACTATCCTTTCAATGGAAATGCTTTTGACGAGATTAATCAAAATGATGGAATTGTAAAAGGAGCTAAATTAATTTCTAGTTCAGACGCTTACCTTTTTGATGGAATAGATAATGTTATTGAAATTAATCATGACGAGAGTTTTAATTTTGAAAGAAATTTTACTATTTCAGCGTTATTCAATACAAACGAAATAAAAAGTCAACATATTATAAGAAAAGGAAAACAAGTAAATGGAGAATTTAGTAGTCCTTTTGGTTTATCATTATCGCAGGAAAATGATATTATATTTAGTATTTCTACAGAAAAAGGAAATACCTTCAGCCAATTAAGAAAAAAAGGATATGAAACGAATAAATGGTACTTGATAACTGGAGTTTTTAAAGAAAATGTAATGTATCTCTACGTAAATGGAAAACTAGAAGCATTTAATAAAATTAATGGAGAAATTACCTTAAATTACGATTCATTATTGATAGGTTCAAGATTGAGTTTACCGAGTGATACATTTAATGGAGTAATTGATGATGTTAGAATTTATAATTCTGCATTAACTGAATCAGAAATAAAGAACTTAAATAAGAATTAAAGTTTCAGCAACCAACACCGCATATAATTTATGCTCAAATCGGATTTGGTACAAACCGACAAACATTCAATAATAATATTGCTACGGCGGAAAAATATTTGGTTTTTACGTCGCACAAATCATTATACGAACACGTTGGGCACAATATGAACAATAATCCCTGAGTTCAATAACTTAACGCAACAAATCTAAAATTATAGATTTGTGAAATGGAAGTAAAAAAACACAGGCGACTTACACACAAAGAAAGGGTTCAAATTCAGACACTTTTAAATGAAAATAAGTCAAAAGCTTACATCGCTAAAACCCTAAATAGATCTCAGATTTCTCAGTCGCACAAATCTTATAAAAACTCGTTGACAACCATAAAATGACTATGAAACAGATAATTACAATATTTTTTATTCTATTATGTTTTCAAATTTTTCCTCAGTCATCAGAATATGAAAACGCCGTTTTATCTTGTAGGTCAAAAATCAAATCTGTAGATTTTAAGGAGAATTTGAAAAAGTTTAATCAATGTTTTATAGGAAATAAAGCTCCGAATTTTATAGCTAAAACTACCGACGGGAAAACAATAGAATTAAACAATCTAAAAGGAAATGTTGTTGTAATTAATTTTTGGTTCATCTCTTGTCGTCCCTGTGTCGCAGAAATTCCAGGTTTAAATGACATTGCCGAAAAATATAAAACTGATAAAATACAGTTTATTGGAATCACAAGTGATAGTAAAGTGGATTTAGATAAATTTTATAAAACAAAAGTGAAATTTAATTTTAAAACTATACCAAATAATGAAAATATTTATAATAATATTTTTATGCTACAAAATGGATTTCCCACAACAATTTTGATTGATAAAGAAGGAATCATAAGATTAGTAACATCTGGTGGCAGGATAGATAAAAATGCTAGCGATGAAATTAAAAGTAAATTAATTCCATATATAGAAAAATATTTAGTGGAATAATACGGTTGACAACAACTCATAAAATTTATGTTTACATTTAAACTAAATAACAAAGCGATAAGCATTCAATAAAAATATTGCTTCGGCGAAAAAATCTCCGATATTGAAGTCGCACAAATCATAATACAAACTCGTTAACCCTTATTATAACAGACAATTAACCAATGATTAAATTCTTTAGAAAAATTAGACAAAACTTACTTTCAGAAGGAAAAACCAGAAACTACCTTAAATATGTTTTTGGAGAAATAATACTTGTAATGGTTGGAATTTTATTAGCATTACAAGTTAACAATTGGAATGAATCCAAAAAACAATCAAAAAAAGAACTATCACTACTGCTAAATCTAAAAAATGACATCAACATAGATATTATAAATTTAAAACATCAAGATTCTGTTTTTTCAGTATTTGAAGCCGATGCAGCACTTGGCATAGAGTTGTTTTATAAAGCTAAAACGGTTAAAGACATAAACTCTGTTATCAATTTAACAAAAAGTCTGTGGAATGTATTATACATAAATAACATCACATACAATGAAATGATTAGTTCTGGTAATATGTATGCAATGAAAAATAAGGACCTACAAAAACAAATTACCACTTATTACTTAAATGTAGAAGGCGACAAAAATTATATTAATGAAGTTAATAATGAGCAAGCTTACTTGTATAATCGAATGCCAGAATTTTACCCCTTCAAATTCTTAACCTCTCAATTCAAAAATCCCAAAATTGACCTTAACTTAATTGACACAACTTGGATAAACAACCCAAATTCAGCAACTTATTTAGCCTTAGAGAATTATCTAAATACTAACCAGGAAACAAATAATGTCTATAGAAGAAGTGTTTATAAAAGAAATATAGAATACTCCAAAAAACTTCTGGCTAATATTAATAAAGAACTTGAAATTAGAAATAAATAACGAAAGGCTAACAATGCGTATAATTCATTGCTAGTAAAGGCTTACTTACGAAAATCATCACGAATTTTCTATTCGGTTTGTATTTGCTAAATTAGTTACTGAAACACGCAACTAAATCATGCACAAACCGTTATATACCATTAGAATACCGAACTAAACATTATTAAATGAAAACTTTATACTTTTTCTTTATTTTAATTATTCAAGCTTTTTGTGTCAATGCACAAACAGATGCTAAAATTGTCATCGGAAAAATTGATAGTATTCAATCAAAAATATTGAATGAGAAAAGAAAATTTATGATTTATGTGCCTTCCAGCTCCGCTGAAAGTGATTATGGCAAGCAACGTTATCCTGTTATTTATTCTTTAGATGGTGATGAAAATTATTTCACAATGTTGGCAGGAACAGTTCGTTTTTTAAGCACCATTTACGATCCTGTTATTCCAGAATCGATTGTAGTGAGCATTATAAATACTGATAGAATAAGAGATCTTACACCTACACATCATCCCTATTCACCAGAGGATGCAACTTCGGGTGGAGGCAAGAAATTTATTTCATTTATCGAAAAAGAATTAATTCCTTATATCAACAACAAATACCCAACAACTGCCTACAAAATACTTTCAGGTGGTTCACTTGCCGGCCTTTTGGGTATGCAAGTATTAACACATCATACTAATTTATTCAATTCCTATATCTGCACCGAACCCAGCATGTGGTGGGATAATCAGACCTTATTAAAAGAAACTGAAAAAGCATTAGAAACCGATAAACTCAATGAAACTTCTTTATTTCTTGGCATTGCCAATACTATGGAGGCAGGAATGGATATGGATAGCGTTATAAAAGATACAACTGATGCAACAATACACATTCGTTCCATACTAAAATTGAGAAACGCATTTGAAAACAATAAAGAAAATGGTCTGAACTATCAAAGTAAATATTATAATAATGAAAATCACGCAACTGTAGGTCTTATATCACAGTACGATGCCTTACATTTTATTTATAAGGACTATAATTTAAAAATAACTGAGAATGACATCACAGATACAACCGTTAATTTGTTGGATAAATTGAAAAACCATTATGCTGATTACAAGATAAATCCACCCGGTTCAAAGGCAAATGACATTGGCTATTGGGCTTTGTATCTAAAACAATTTAAAAAAGCAGAGGAACTTTTTAAATATAATGTTGGCAGATTTCCAGAAAGCTATAAAGTATATGTTGCGATGGGAGATTATTATGCTGCTATTGACGATAAACCAAATGCTATCACTAATTATAAAAATTCATTAGCTATTGAAGAAATTAAAGACATAAGAAAGAAACTGGAAAAAATTCAAGAGAAGTAAAACAGCAAATAACACATGCTAAAACTTATGGCTAGTTTTCGGTAAGTTATACGTTTTTTTTTACTATTTTCGTTTTCTGATAGTGGAGAAAACTCGGTCGCTAAGCCACCACGAGTTCTAGCCCCGAACGTTATAGGCAATGCTAAAAACTGACACAGAGATCAGCAATGATCCTAAATATCGGAATATGGGTCGAAAAATCCTTTTCACAAAAAAATGGAAATCTTTTGCAATTCTGATTATTGGCATTGTTTTAACCATTGCAGCAACTATTTATACAAAAAAAGATTCGGAAACTATAGTAAAACGTGAATTTGCTTTGGTATGTAATGAAATTACAACAAAAATATCCACACGTCTTCACTCACATGCGCAACTTTTACGAAGTGGCGCATCATTATTTGCAACATCTGATTCGGTTACGAGAAAAGACTGGAAAATATTTATCGAAAGTTCCAAAATAAATAAGAATTTACCAGGTATTCAGGGTATTGGCTTTTCAGTCATAATTAAAAAAGAACAATTACAACAGCATAATCAACAGATTAGAAAAGAAGGTTTTCCGGAATACACAGTTCATCCGGCAGGAGACAGGGAAATATATACTTCTATTATTTACCTTGAACCTTTTGCCGACAGAAATCTACGAGCTTTCGGTTACGATATGTATTCTGAACCGACAAGAAGAAAAGCAATGGAACAAGCCAGCGATTACGACATTGCAGCACTTTCGGAAAAAGTTGTATTGGTGCAGGAAACCGATAAAGATTTACAGGCTGGTACTTTAATGTATGTTCCTGTTTATCGGAAAGGTATGCCAATTAATACAACAGAAGAACGGCGAACAGCCGTTTTGGGTTGGGTATATAGTCCTTATCGCATGGTTGATTTAATGCAAGGCATTTTAGGAAGCAGGGATCTAAACGATAAAAATAAAATTCATTTGAAGATTTACGATAATAATCGCATTTCGCAAAATTCGTTACTATTCGACAATCAAGACAAAGAAACAATAGGTCATAATGATAAATCTGTTGAAACCCTTATAATTCCAATCGCGTTTAATGGAAAAAAATGGACTTTGCAGTTTTCAAAACCAAATGGGCAATTTGCATATTTTGAAAACAAAGTGCTTGTAGTTTTATTAAGTGGATTCATAATCAGTTTATTGTTGTTTTCTTTGTCGCTGTCATTATCAAATACACGTTTTAGGGCGCAGCAAATAAAGGAAAGCGAAATCAAATTAAGGGAACTTAATGCCACCAAGGACAAATTTTTCTCGATTATTGCGCACGACCTCAAAAGCCCTTTTAGCTCCATTATCGGTTTTAGCAATCTTCTTGTGAAACAGATTAAAAATAAGGACATTGAAGGAATTGACGAGTATGCCAATAATGTCTTAAAATCGGCCAACAAGGCGATGGATTTATTGCTGAACCTGATGGAATGGTCAGGCTCTCAAACCGGAAAGATGGAATTCAATCCGAAGTATTTTGATTTAGTGCCCTGTATCAATAAAACAATTCTTTTGTATGTTGACATTGCCGGGCAAAAATCAATCACCATCAAAAATATTTTACCACCTAAGGCGTTTGTCTTTGCTGATAATGCTATGATAAGCACGATTTTGAGAAACTTGATTTCCAATGCTATAAAATTCACGATGCCAGGCGGCAAGATCATTGTTTCAGCTATAGAAAAACAAAATGAGATCATCTTTTCGGTAAGCGATAACGGTGTGGGCATATCGAAAAGTAGCATTAAAAAATTATTCCTGATCGACCAAAGTTACTCAACTACCGGCACTAATAAGGAAACAGGAACCGGACTGGGTTTGATCCTTTGCAAAGAATTTGCGGAAAAACACAATGGTAAAATTTGGGTCGAGAGTGAGCAAAAGAAAGGTTCAACATTTTATTTCACCTTGCCTTACAATGTTGAACCGCAAGAAAAAAATATCATTGAAAATACTGGTTCGGCAGCCACCGAAAATCATGATAATTTTACAGTTTCGGGATTAAAAATACTCATTGCAGAAGATGATGAAACATCAGAAATGTTGCTTGACATAGAAGTTAAAACATTTTGCAAAGAAATTTTGAAAGTAAGGACAGGGGTTGAAGCCGTTGAGATTTGCCGCGATAATCCTGATATTGACCTGATATTGATGGATATCCAAATGCCTGAAATGAGTGGCTATGAAGCCACACGGCAAATCCGGCAATTTAACAAGGAAGTTGTTATTATAGCGCAGACAGCTCTTGTACAAACTGGAGCAAGAGAAAAATCAATAGAATCAGGATGCAACGACTATATAGCAAAACCCATTAAAAAAAACGAATTACTGGCATTAATACAAAAGTATTTCGGGAAATGAAACAGCCTAAAAATGACAATTAAACGGCAGAAAACAAAGCACATGGCTATACTTGGCATATAAAAAATGGAACTTTGCTACTCACATTTAGCTTTATGCGGGCTGACAGATATTCGCTACGAAATACCCAACTTTTTATCTACCCAACCGTTGCTAATCAAAAGAACCTTCAGAATATGAAAGAAAAATTATTAATACTGTCAATCCTAATTTGTTCAATATCAGTATTTAGTCAGGAAATAAAGACACCGATGCTATCTCAACAAAATTCATTTATCAATCCAATAATTCCAGGAGGGTATCCAGACCCGTCAATCTGCAAGGTTGATGATGTATTTTATATTGTGAATTCTTCTTTCGAATATTACCCAGGATTGCCTATTCATAAAAGCACAGACCTTATTAATTGGGAATTGATAGGTTACGGTTTACATAAAGAAGAACAATGTACTGATGCAGTAAACCTTGTTGATGTGCAGTCAAATGGAGGTATTCATGCGCCAACTATCAGGTATCATAATGGGACTTTTTACATCATCACCACCAATGTTTATTATAATGAGACCAACAAAACAACTGATTTTGTTAATTTCATCATTACAGCCAAAAATCCGGAAGGACCTTGGTCAGACCCGCATGTTTTAGAAGGAGCACCAGGTATAGATCCTGATATATTTTTTGATGATGACGGTAAAGTTTGGTATGTAGGTACCCATTCACCTGAAAAACCAAACTTCCCCGGAGAAGGTGAAATTTGGTTGCAAGAAATAGATATTGAAAATTGGAAACTTATCGGCAAGCGAAGTTATTTGTGGCGAGGCGCTTGTGGAGGTGTTTGGGCAGAAGGCCCGCATATGTACAAAAGAAATGGATGGTATTATCTTATGATTGCAGAAGGCGGTACAAGTTATAATCATGCTATGATGATTGCCGTCAGTGATGCTATTAAAGGTCCTTTTATTGCAAATGAAAGAAATCCCATTCTTACAACAAGGCATCTTTCATATGATAATTGGATTCATAGCACAGGTCATGCTGATTTAATTGAACTTAATGATGGAAGATGGTATATGGTCGCTTTAGGAATTAGAGGAGATGAAGAACGCAGTTCAAATATGGGACGTGAAACACACCTCGTTCCCGTTAAATGGGAAAAAGAACCGTTTGAATGGAAAGACCTAAAATACGAATGGCCAGTTGCAGCACCTGAGACCGGAAAAGTTGAACGCTTTAACCCTGTTCCTTTTAACAATACATCCCAAAAAAGAAATGCGAGTTTTGTTGATAATTTCGATTACGACAAGTTAAATCTTGCTTGGAATTTCAGAAGAGTTCCAACAAAAAACATGTATTCCCTGAGCGTCAATAAAGGGAATTTAAGATTATATACGAATCCGAATGTTATTAAAGAACGCGGAAGAACAAGCTTAATTGGTTTTAGGCAAACCGAAAGTGATTTTGAATATCAAGCAAAAATGAATTTCCACCCAAAATTCAATAATTCAGAAGCAGGAATAAGCATCTTTCAAAAGGATGATAATTATTTCACCTTGACAGTTGTTAAAGAAAACAATAAATACAGCCTTCAACTAAAACTTGCCGAGCCAAATTCTAAACCTCGAATATTAAAAAAAGAAGTGATTTCAAATTATAATAAAGAGCTTACTTTTAAGGTTAAATCAGAGAATCACAACTATTCATTTTATTACTCAATGAATGGCGTTAAATTTATTCTCTTTGAGGAGACTAAAGCTGATCATATTTTGAGTAAAGGTTACACCGGAGCTTATTTTGGAGTTTATGCAACGAGCAATGGCGAAAGTTCAAGAGATTACGTTGATTTTGATTGGGTAAATTATAAAGGATTTGAAAAATTTTAAACATTAAACTGTCACAACACGCGCTCATAAATAATTGCCGTATGCTAATAAATTCAATGGTTATAGTCCATATAAAGTTAAGTGGAGCTGGGCAAGAAAATAGCTTGTAAACGGAAACTATTCATAAAGAAAACTCTGTCCGTAAATCTATAATTTTGCTTTTAAAGTGTAATGTGCCATAAAATTGATGATTAATTTTGTTAAAAAATAATCAATCACATTTAACACAAGGTTTATCAACATAACCATGGCTAGCAGCCCATTGCAAACAGGCATCTTTGGTTGAAAAACAAGGAAGATTTAAATCCAAACTTTCAACCCTCCAAGGA
>CAMDPE010000087.1 GCA_945903795.1 Lutibacter flavus
AATCACTTTAAAAAATCAAAACTTGAACACACAACTGGACGACAAAAAAACTAAAAGAAAGGTTTGCCAATTGCGTAATCAAATTAGTTATAACCAATACTTGTAAATAGTTTTTGATTTTAGTAAGTTTGAATAAATATACCAAAAAAGCAAAGTTTATGTATAATTCTAAAATAACAGGTCTGGGGTTCTACGTTCCTGACAATATTGTCACCAATGATGATTTAGCTAAAATGATGGATACCAATGATGAGTGGATTCAGGAAAGAACGGGTATTAAAGAGCGAAGATGGATTAAAGAAGGAAGTGATGACAGTTCTTCCGTTATGGGCGCAAAAGCTTCAAGAATTGCTATTGAAAGAGCCGGACTTACCAAAGATGACATCGATTTTATTGTTTTTGCAACCTTAAGCCCCGATTTTTATTTCCCGGGCTGCGGTGTGCAATTACAGGAAATGCTTGATATGAGAACTGTGGGCGCGATTGATATCCGAAACCAATGTTCTGGTTTTGTTTATGCACTTTCTGTTGCCGACCAGTTCATAAAAACGGGTATGTATAAAAATGTGTTGGTGGTTGGCGCTGAATTTCATTCGGGCGGATTGGATAAAACTGATAGAGGCAGAGGCGTCACAGTCATTTTTGGTGATGGGGCAGGAGCAGCAGTATTATCTAGAACTGAAGACAATAACAAAGGAATTTTGTCTACTCATTTACATTCCGAAGGAAAACATGCCAAAGAATTAATAGTGGCGGCACCTAGCATTAAACATTGGGTACCAGAAATTTTGGCGGCCAATGACGAAAATGATGAATCATACTTTCCTTATATGAATGGAACTTTTGTATTTAAACATGCGATTGTGCGATTTCATGAAGTTATTGTGGAAGGATTGCAAGCGAATAATTTGGAGACAAAAGATATTAATTTATTTATTCCTCATCAGGCGAATTTAAGGATTTCTCAATTCGTTCAGAAGAAATTTGGATTGAGTGATGACCAAGTTTATAACAACATTATGCAATATGGAAATACCACAGCAGCATCAATAGCAATTGCGCTTACAGAAGCTTGGGAAAAAGGGAAAATAAAGGATAATGATATTGTGGTTTTGGCTGCTTTTGGTAGCGGATTTACTTGGGGAAGCGTGATAATTAGGTGGTAGAAAAAAGGCTGCAGGTAAAAATGTTAAAGAATAAAAATATTTTTTCTTTAATGCCGAAATAAAATTTCCTTTCCTTTGGAAAAGCCTGTCCCGTTTTTGAACGGGAGGTTGGGATAGGAAAATTAAAAGCCTCTAATACGCAAGTTTAGAGGCTTTATTAAAAAGACTATCAATTAACTAATTCAAATAATTATAAATATTCTTTTATGTTTTTAGGGTATTTGCATACGCTATATGTTCGAGTTATCTACGTTACAAATTTAAGGCTTTAACCTGTTTAACTTGTTAAAAACAAGTTAATTAAATGTAAACAAATTCATAAAGTTTTATATAAATCCGATAATTTCTTAAACTTCATTGTTGTCTATTTCTTAATTTTAAATAAAAGAGATCAATCAAGCTTCTTTTTATAAGACTATTTGTGTATTAATTTGTTACACATTTCCCCAAACTTTAGCTAATTTTGTTAAATGATAAAAAAAACATTGGTTATTGGAGCCTCAACAAATCCAAACAGGTATTCTTATATGGCCATTCAAAAGTTAACAGTTTATGGGCATCCTGTCTTGGCGATTGGAAATAAAGAAGGGGAAGTAAGCGGCGTAAAAATCACGACAGATAAAGTACTGTTTGAAAATATTGATACAGTTACGCTTTATTTGAACAAAAAAAATCAGGAAATATTTTATGATTATATCATCAGTTTAAATCCAAAACGTGTACTTTTTAATCCGGGAACTGAGAATGAGGAATTGCAAAATTTGCTTACAAAGCATAACATTGCATATGAAGAAGCCTGCACTTTGGTGTTACTTAGTATTGGAAAATATTAAATTTGATGTCATTTAGGACTTTTTAAAAGCTAAAGTTTGTTAAAACTGCTTTTTTATTTGATTTCCAGGATAACCTTTTCACCTTTTAAACCTTCTGAAGTAGCTTCAACGGTGACCCTTCCTTTGGTAAATTCGGCACCAACAATAAGCATCGCTTTTCCATAAAACAAATTTATAGTATTCGATTTAAATGATGTAAAAGATTGCGGATTTCCATTTCCAACGCCAGCAATTTTGGCAGCTCCGTTTAAGTTAATTTCGATGTTGTTTGCGGCTATCGGACATATATTTCCGTTTTTATCAATCGCTTCAATTAAGATATAGGACAAATCATTTCCATCTGCTTTAATCACTTTTCTATCGGGCGTCAGTTTTAATTTATAGGGCTCACCGGCTGTTTTCATCAATTGTTCACCAATAATTTTTCCTTCTTTGTAAGCAACGGCTTTTAATTCTCCAGGCTCATAAACCACGTCATTCCACATCAATCTGAAACGTTCTGTCGATTTTTCCGATTTCGGAATTTTACATTTTTTCCCTAAGGATTTTCCGTTTAAAAAGAGTTCTGCACAATCGCCGTTTGTATACACAAAAACCGGGGTAATTTCTCCAATCCTGTCTTTCCAGTTCCAATGCGGAAGGATATGTATAGTGGTTTCTTCAGGTTTCCAATAACTTTTATACAAATAATAGCGATCTTTTGGGATTCCACATAAATCAACAATGCCAAAATAGGAACTTCTTGAAGCTTCATTGTCGGTCATTCCTTGTTGTTTTACCCATTTATTGTCATATGGTGTTGGCTCACCTAAATAATCAAAACCGGTCCACACAAATTCGCCGGCAACATAAGGTTCTTCCTGTTGCCACATAAAGTCGTCATCGGCAAGTTCGGCCCAATCGGGCGCATTTAAGTCGTACGAACTTACCTGAAGTGCTTTGGTAAAATCAATTTTTTCTTTGGGTAATGGGAATTCATAAAATCCCCTTGTACTCAATGTAGATGCTGATTCGCTGATAATGACCGATTTATTTGGCTCCAATTGGCGGGCCAAACTGTAACGACGGCCATAATTCCAACTGTGAATGTCGTAATAATCGAAATGCCTTAATTCAGCACTTTTGTAACTGTCGCAAACCAAGGTTGTTGGTCTGGTGATGTCATATTTTTTTACATAATTAAGCATCGTTTGAAGTCGGTGAAAACCATTGTCAAGATTCCACTGCACATCGGAAATTTCGTTACCCACGCTCCATAAAAATATGGAAGGATGGTTTCGATCTCTAACTACAAAATTTTTAATGTTTCTTTGGGCAAAATTTTCAAAATTGGTGCTGTCAACAATATCTGCTTTCGCATCATATTTGTCAAATACCTCGTTAAAAACCAGAATTCCCATTTTATCGCATAAATCCAGCAATTCAGGAGCGGCAGTATTGTGGCTGGTTCTTATGGCGTTTGCGCCCATACTTTTCATAATTTCCAATTGCCGTTCCATGGCTCTTTCATTAAAAGCAGCGCCCAAAGGCCCATGGTCATGGTGTAAGTTTACACCCTTTAATTGCACACGTTTGTCATTTAAGTAAAATCCGTTGTCTGGAGTAAACCTGATGTTTCTAATTCCAAAAGTGGAAGTATAGGTATCGAGAAGTTTGTTGTTTTGGGAAATGGTGGTGACAAGTTTGTATAATTGCGGATTTTCAGTATCCCAAAGTCTTGGATTGGGAACAGTTAAAGTTGTTTCAATCATTTTATTATTGCCTGCGGCAACGATTCCTGTAACTTCTTTTTCTGAAATTACATTATTATTTGGGGCTAAAATGCTGTGTTTTATTTTAATTTCATCAGCATTTTCAGAATAATTATTGATGGTTGTGGCAATTTTCACATCTGCATTATTTGGTTTTATGTTAGGTGTTGTGATGTAAGTTCCCCAAACAGCAACGTGCATCGGATTAGCGGCAATCAATTGAATTTTTCTGTAAATTCCTGCTCCGGGATACCATCTACTGTCGTGTTTTCGCGTGTCTACATGAATTGCCAAAGTGTTGTCAGCGTTAAAATTCACCAGATTAGTAATGTCTAAATAGAAGGAGTTATACCCATAATCCCATTTTCCTGCAAGTTGTCCGTTTACGTAAATACTTGGAAAAGCCATAATTCCATCGAATAATAAATACAATCTTTTCCCTTCATAATTGGCAGGAACAGTTATTTTTTTTCGATACCAGCCTTCTCCTTTCCAGGGAAGTTTCCCGGTATTTCCATCACCGTCCAGAATAAACGGACCTGCAATTGCCCAATCATGTGGAATGGTAACAGATTCCCAATTGGTATCATTAATTGTTTTTTGTTGTGCCAAATCGTTTTGGCCTTTATGAAATTTCCAATCTGAATCTAGAATTGTGATTATTCGGTCTTGAGAATAAAACGGATTAGAAAAGGTGAAAAAAATGACAAAAAGTAATGTGAGCGTTCGTTCTGAAATCATTGATCTAAGTTTATTATTCAAAAATGACTTTAATGTTTTTTTCGGAATTCAGTTTAAAATGAAATAATTGTAAAAATACTGTTTTATGTTATTTCATCACTTATAATTTTCAGGAACAATCAATAAAGGAATTTTAAGATTACTGAGCAATTTTTTTTCGATGCTGCCAATAATCAAATGTTCTAGGAAGTGGCTTGCATGATGCCCAATAATAAACAAATCGGGTTTCCAATAGTCTATGGCTTTATTGATTTCGGCAATGGGGTGGCCGATGGGTTCAATATCGCTAATTTTTATATCTGGATGTTGTTTTTTAATTTTCCCAACTAACTCTAAAGCTCTTTCTTTCTCATAGTCTTCAATCTTAATGGGTAAAATTCCCTTTTCAACATTTCCTATAGAAAACCTAATTACATAAATAATTTCTAACGCTGCCTGCATTTCTTTTGCCAGTTTAATAGCATAATTTGCCGCATTTAAGGCAGAATCACTACCATCAATTCCTACTAAAATTTTGTGAATCATTTTCATTTAGATGCTTGTTACTTTAGCTATTAAATTTACAGACTTTAGCATTCATTTGCAACTAAATCAGCAACTTTATAATGATGATGCTTGGTTTTATTACTTCCAAAATCAACTTCTTTAAATTAGCAAATTTTAATTTTTGTTAGGATTTCATAATCTTCCAGTTTCCTAGTGTTTTTATACTATTTATGATAATAGAATTTACCTGTGAATGTATATTCACGTTTTGTCAACTTGTTTCAGAAAGAATTATTAAGCCATAAATACAAAATTAAAAACTTGATTTAGCGTAAATTAATATAGGTGTATAATCCGTAAAAGACCAGCAAAACAGTAACAATAATTAAATTGAGGGCATACACCAAACTGCTTTTGAAAAAGGAAACTAAATGAGATTCCCCATAAAATCTGCGATGCGCAGGAAAGAAATAGATCAACATCCAAATAAGTCCGGTTGATTGAATAATCAAATTAATCCATCCAAAAATCGGAGAATTTGACAACGAAAAAAGTTTATCAATGAAAAAAAGCAACAAGATCATCAACAGTAAAAACGAAAAAAGATGCAATGTAAAAATACCGTGATCATAAAAATACCATCTTTTTTTATCCTGAAAAAGCCATAAGAAAAATGCGAAAACCGGCATATATATAAACAATACCTTTGGCAAATTAAGAACAAAGGATTTGCCAAATTTATCAACTATTTCTTTATTTGTATTTTCTTCTTTAACGGCAAGCCACTTTTTTAGAAACCAATATTCTGTTTTGCCTAATTTTTTCTTTTCGGCACTGTTTTTTTGGATCCAATCTAATTGTTTTGTTCCTTGGTAGCCAAAATCCGTAATTTTTTCTGGATTAATGTCTTTTGTATCCTTCAACATTTTTTTTATGGTATCATTCTTATCCTGAGAAATTATGCCAATTTTGGTAAGCCCATCTACACTTTTTTCTTCAATATGCAATGAGTCCAGTGTAGGAGCAACTTGTTCAACTTTATTTTTTGCATTATTTATTGCGTTTTTGGCATTATCAGCAGGGAATAAGGAAATCAGTAAAAAAGTTACAAAACTGGTAAAAATATACAGCCGAAAAGGTGGCAAAAAAGACATACGTTGCCCCGAGGTATAAGCTTTTGTTACTGCAGCAGGTTTGAAGAGCAAATAGATAATTGTTTTCCAAAACTTTTTATCATAATGCGTAAAGTCTTCAAAGAAATGGGTGAATAAATGATAAAAAGTTATGCGAATTTTCGTGTTTTCCTGCCCGCAATGCGGACAAAATCGGTGCTCAACCTTTTGGTTGCAGTTAAGACAGTTGGTCTCTGATCGTAAACTTTCTTTTGACATCAATGTAATTTTTTATTCAATCAAATAAGCGGGAAAAATAAATTGCAGGTTAAATTAATTTTAAGTCATTAAGAAAATTATTTAGGTGCTTATTAAACTCTCTTTCATTTTCCATATTGCTTAAATGGCCGGCATGTGGAATAACTTGAAGAAAAGAATCTTTTATTTTTTCGTGCATGGCGCTTGCTGCTTTAGGTGGCGTTATTTTATCTTCTTTCCCGACCAAAATAAGTAGGGGAACTTTTATTGATGCAAGTTTGCCGCAAGTTTCCTTACGATTTGCCAATGCGTGTAAACTATTGTTGAGTGATGGAATTGTTGTTGTTACAATCATTTGCTTCACAGCTGAAATTTCTTCTGAATTTGTTTTAAAAGATTCCGGCGCAAATAAATTTGGTAATAAATCGTATGCGAGTTTTTCAACACCGTTTTCCTTGATGCTAATAATGGTATTCATCCGTTTTTCTTTTGCTTCAAGCGAATCGGACGTGCAATTTGTGTCGCTTAAGATAACCGCAGTAAAACGGTCTGAATAATTTTCAATGGCATTTAATGTAATGTAACCGCCCATGGATAAACCGCAAATAATGGCTTTTTTAATCTTCAAAACATCCATAAAACCTAATAAATCATTTACAAAAAGGTCAATTGAGAAATCAATGGCGCCAAGATCAGATTCTCCGTGTCCGCGAATATCATAAGCAATCGCGCGGTAATTATCCTTTAATGATTCCAGCTGATTGTTCCACATCGATTTATTTAAAGGGAAACCATGAATAAAAATGATTACCGGAGCTTCTTTTGAACCTGTATCATTGTAGCTGACGATAATGTCATTTACTTTTATAGTTAAATTATTTATTGCGTTTTTCATAATATTTTATTTTAGTAGGTTTTTTTCCCTTTATAATTTTAATGCTGAAGTTTGAAAGCTGTAATTCGGAGTTTAATTTTAGCACTACTCATTAATTTAGCTTCAAAGACAATGTTATAAATTATGAAGTTTCAAATTATTTATAGTCAATTGAATTAAACAGCGGGACTCGTAGTTTGATTCATTAAGTAATTTTCAACACCCATTTGGACCATTTGTGTTTGTTGTATTTCCGCCCAATCTGCGTGGCCTTCCTCCATTCCAAGAATTTTGGAAAGTATGTCCGAAGTAATTTGATCACCCACTTCACGGGCAAGTTTTATGGCGTCATTGTAGGCTTTGATTGCATTTACCTCGTCATCACTGTCGTTACTAATTATTTCTGGAACCGTTTTCCCAATTTTTATGGCGTTAAGTATTGATACTGTTGGTGAACCGTCTAAAAATATAATTCGTTCAATAAGCCATTCGGCATGATGCATTTCATCCATAGCTTGTAAACGGATAGCGTTGTGAAGTTTTACATAACCCCAACTTGCACACATTTCAGAATGTACCATATATTGATTTATTGCCGTTAGCTCATCGGCCAAAAGTGAATTTAATACAGTAATTAATTTTGCGTTTCCTTTCATTTTTGTGGTGTTTTAATGGTTAAAAGTTCATAAATATTAAGAATGTAAATTTCGATATTTTATAAGGAAATCTTGTTACACAACTCTTATAAAAAGTTACATTATTCACACATTTTTAGATTAAATATGAAACTTAGAAATATGAATTAATATTGAATTTCCATATGGTTTTGGATTTGTCAATTGTGGTTTTCTAATCAAACAAAATGCTGAAAAATCATTTTAATTTTATGGCGTATCTTGATTTGTGTAGTAAAAATTAAGAGGAAATATGCCAATATATCAAAAAAGAATATTTATGTTTAAAGGAATGTTATTTTATGCCATCCCAATCTAAAACCACAATAACCCATTCTACGTTTTCTGAGTCAAGGTACTTGTAAAGTTCTTCAAAACCAACCCTTTTATGTGCGGCTCTTGAACGCGTATTTTTCGTTGCAATTTCTGTAATGGCAAAATCAAACTTGGTTTTAAAATAGTTTTTAAAAGTTTCATAACCGCCATCAAACAAACCTTGTCCGCGATAATTTTTATGGATGCAAACTTGTCCCATCACAATATAATTGTACTCGGAAACCAGTTTTTCTTTATATTTAATTATGTCAAAAGTATCAAACATCGGAATCAAAATGGGAACGTCAAATTTCGAGTTTTTTGTCATTGCCAGTGCATAGCCAACTATTTCGTTTTTGTCTTTTATTATGATATTCGAAGCTTCGGCCTGCATTTTCTCCAAAACGGCCAAAGAGTGGGTAACAGACAAAAAACCTTGGTTTTGCCTTTCAATTTCTGTCAAATTTTCAAGTAAGTTGATTTTCTGCAAATCTATAATTCTACAAAGATCTTCTGATGTTTTTGAGGTTGTGTAAGAGATCATAGCTTAATTAATAAATAGTTTTTCAATATTTAAAACCCTTAACATCTATATTTATATTTTTCAGTTTTTCTTTTAATGCCTCATATTCTTTTTCTGTAATCACATTTCGCTCTTTCAGAAAGTTTAAGTTTTCTATTTGTTTTTCAACAGGTAAATCTATGTCAATAATTGCATATTTTTCTTTCAGGTAAGTGAAGGTTTTTGTTTTTAATGTTTCTAAAAATTTTTCAATGGCTTCCTTTCCAGGATTTTTATCGTAAAAATCAATTAAATAACCATTTAAGGTTGAAATGTACAGCATATGTTTTCTGCTAACAATAGTCAATAATAAGAAAAACGCAAAAAGCAATCCTACAAAAAACACAACTACCATATAAATGGCGAAAGTAATTTTAAAAATATCTAACAGGGCTAAACCGAATATTAATCCGAAGGTTATTGTAAGCCAAAGGTATAGTTTGCTTGTTTTGGTTTCTCTTGTAATAGCATCGGGGATAATTTCATCAAAAGGAATAAAAATTTCTTTAGCGTTTAAAAAATTTCCCGAATAATAAGTAATACCGTCAGCTTTAAATTCAACTTTTTTTGAATTAAAAAATCTTGATTGCTTAAATTCTTCCATTTTATGTAGTTTTTGTTGATAATTTTTCTTCTAAAAATCAATTTTCATAAATTTTCAATCTGTTTTTTAATGAAATTAATTCATTTTCCAGTTCATCGATTTTCTGCAATAAATTAATTGCTATGTCAATTCCTTCAATATTAATGTCTAAGTCGATGTGCATCCGTATCATTTTTTCAATATCGTTTATTTTATCCTGATGAATATAGTTTGATTCCTCAATGGTTATAATTTCAATCAGGCCAATTTCATTTAAACTGCTGAAAAATGACATTTTAACTTTGTAAAGTTCACATAATTTATGAAGCGGTATAAATTTTTCTATGCTCATAATGGTCTTAATTTAGCAAGTTCAGCAAACAATTGTTTTTCTTTTTCTGAAAGATTTTTGGGTATTTTTACTTGATAAGTAATGTATAAATCGCCAAATTCACCATCTTTTTTATAAATAGGAAATCCTTTTCCTTTTAGTTTTACTTTAGTACTATTTTGTGTTTCTGGCGCAATTTTTAATTTTGCTTTTCCGTCGAAAGTAACAACAGTTATTTCTCCGCCCAATATTGCTTTGTACAAATCCAGTTCTACAGTTGTGTATAAATTATCGCCATCCAATTTAAAATTGGTGTTATTGTCGATGGTAAATGTAATATTTAAATCACCTTTAGGACCGCCATTGATTCCTTCGCCGCCGTGCCCTTTAATTTTTATGACCTGTCCATTTTTTACACCAGCAGGTATTGTAAGTCGAATATTTTTACCATTGATGGTTAATGTGCGTTTGTGTGTTTCATAAACGTCTTTTAGGCTGAGGTTTAAAGTTGCGTTTAGGTCTTGACCTCTAAATTTTACGCCACTTCCGCTGCTCTGTCTTCCTCTTGCAGAACGGCCGCCAAACATCGATTCAAAAAAGTCGGAGTAATCGCCACCGCCAAAGTCTCCAAATGGATTTTGTTGTCTGCCACCTTGGTATTGTCGTTGCTGTTGATTTGCTTTTTCAAATTCTTCGGCATGCTTCCAGTCTTTGCCGTGTTCATCATATTTTTTTCGATTTTCGGGATTGCTTAAAACTTCGTTGGCTTCATTAATTTCTTTGAATTTTCTTTCTGCATCCTTGTCTGAAGGATTTAAATCGGGGTGGTATTTTCTGGCCAATTTTCGATAGGCTTTTTTAATGTCACCTGTACTAGCACTTTTATCAATGCCCAATATTTTATAATAATCTACAAACGCCATTTTTTTTGTTTGTGGAAATCTACTTAAATTTACGAAAAATATTTTAACTGTTTATTTGTTTAATGTTTATTTGTTTATAAGTTTAACTTTTCAACTTTTAACTAAAAAATTAACTGCCGAATTGTCACCTAAAATATTTTGGCGTGATATTCGTTTAAGAAAACATTATGAGCAAAACTAACGTATCTTACAAATGGGCCTTTAATGAATTTATTTGGCCGAGAAAAAAAATTATTTTTATTGGAATTATCTTAATCGTTGCCAAAAGTTTGGCCGGATTGGTGCTTCCTTATGCCAGTAAAAATTTAATTGATGATGTAATTCCGTCTAAGGATGTGCAAGCATTGACAATTTTATTGGCTGTGGTTTGCTTTGCTATTTTAATACAGGCGTTAACTTCTTTTGAGCTTACTCGTTTGTTAAGTGTTGAAGCACAGCATTTAATTTCCGTTTTAAGGGCAAAGGTACAAAGGAAATTGCTCACGCTTCCTATCAGTTTTTTTGATAATAATAAATCGGGAGCACTTGTTTCCCGCGTTATGAATGATGTTGAAGGTGTTCGTAATTTGGTGGGAACCGGGCTGGTGCAGCTGGTTGGCGGATCTATTACAGCCGTAATCTCTTTGGTGATTTTAATTAAAATTAATGCTTTAATGACCTTTTTCGTGTTGGTGCCCGTTGCCATTTTTGCGATTGTGGCTATGAAAGCTTTTGGCTATATCCGCCCTATTTTTAGGGATCGTGGAAAAATTAGCGCCGAAGTTACTGGCAGATTAACAGAAACTTTAAATGGCGTTCGGGTAATTAAGGGTTTTAATGCTGAAGATCAGGAAAATAAAACTTTTGAGGAAGGTGTGGAGCGTTTGTTTTTGAATGTAAAAAAGAGTTTGACGGCTACGGCATTAATTACTAGTTCTTCCACTTTTTTGCTCGGATTGGCTTCCGCAGGAATTATGGGAATTGGCGGTTATTTTATTATGAATAACACTATGACCATTGGTGAATTTGTGTCGTTTACGCTGTTTCTTGGATTT
>CAMDPE010000088.1 GCA_945903795.1 Lutibacter flavus
AATTTTAACCTTAACTTTCTCACGTTGCTTTACAAAAAATTCTTCAAAGTAATCTTTATAAAAAATTATTGTTCGTTTCTTTTTCATGATACAAATGTACAAAAGTTGCACCAAAGTGAAACTTTCTGGCTACAAATTTTCAGGAATTCTTATTTTTATTTAAATTCATGCAAAACTAGATGAAAAAATTAAAGGGTTTCTGTAACCTTATTTCTTAATAAAAATTAAATTTAAAATCGGCAAACATTTTGGACCGGTTCCAGTTTCAGCGTCTGGGTTATTTTTGTGTGGATAAAGACACCACCGAATTTCATTTGGTTTTCAACAGAACGGTTGCGTTAAGAGACAGCTGGACAAAAATGGGAGAATAGATTCAGAAAAATATATTTACACTAAAAAGCGCCTTTTTCAAGGCGCTTTTTGTTTGATATTTCATTATTTAGGTGAGATAACACCATCATTCAAATGATTCTTTTAATTCTTTTTTATATTTGAACGAGAAGTATTGATGTTCGCTTTTTGCTGAATACTGTCCAATGGATTTTCGCCATCTCTTTTTATGGAAGAGCTAGTACCTCTTGTTAGTCTGTGAGAAACGTCGTAACTTTTATTTTGCGGCAAACTGTCAATTGGCGTGTTTAAGGGCTGTTTAATATTTGAACGAGAAGTGTTGATGTTTGCTTTTTGTTGCAGACTGTCTGCTGAATTATTTAATCCCTTTTTAATGTTTGAGCGCGAAGTGTTAATATTCGCTTTTTGTATTTGCGCAAAAGAATTAGAAATTATAAAAATTGCAAATAATAGTGTAAATAAGTATTTCATAGTATGTAGAATTTGATTCAAATGAAATTATTAATAATTACTGCTTTTCTCAGAAAATTCATAATTAAGATCCTATATTTCTGAATTATGAAATTTGTCAAATATATTCAATTTTTACAATTATTGACTTTTTTTTGGATAATTAAAGAAAAAAATTTGAATATGGCAGAATTAAAAAAGTGAAATTATTTTTTATTATTGGTAACTGTCAAAGAAAAAAATGCCGCTATATTTTGTAAAATATAGCGGCTTAAATTAAATAAGTATTTTCCTTAATTTATCTTGATGGTTTTCATGATCGCTTCCAATTCAAACATATAATCGCGTTTGTTCATCGAAGGAGCATAGGTTAAGCCTTCAACCACCACCAATCTGTTTTTTACTTTATCAATAATCGAATAGCTTAAAAAAGGACCTGCCATATAAACACCTTTCACTTCCCATTTTCCTTTAGCTTCCAATGTTTTTTTACCGTCTAGTTTTACCTCAAAAATATGTGGTGTATACGCTGCTTCCGTAATCATATATGATCCTTCAACTTGTCCTGGAATATGGTTTTTGCCGATGGTATCTCTTATAGCCACAAGGTTATTTCCGTTTTCATCATCTATGGATTGGATAGGAACGGTGTAGGAAAACAATTCCATGCTGTTTCCACCGTCCAAGCGCATACGGTACCAAACAAAATCTCCGGTATCATCAACTTTACTGAACGTTTTCGGAATTTTTATGGAATAGCCATTTTTGGTAAAGGTTTCCATTTTTGTAGGATCCCAGTAATTTTTATAAATTGACCGTTGTACGATAAGCAAATCGGCATTTTTAAATCCGGAAATAAGCGCTTTGGCGTTTTTTTGAATTTGAAGAATCAAGGCTTCCTTATCTTTTCCTGTAATGGTAATTATTTTTTGTGGCTCAGCATATACGTTAGAAATTGATGTAAATGAATTTTGATTACCAATCCCAATATTCAAAATACTCCTGCTGGCTTTAAACATAGTGCCAAAACTTTCTGGAGGAACTTGCGTTACTTCAAATTGAGCTTCAGGTTGTGGCAACCCCAAAACTGGTTCTGCAATAATTTTTCGCAACTCGTCACCAATTTCGCCCTGCCATTCGCTATTTTTCATCACAATAAGCAAATTGTTCATTCGGCCGTTTGCTTCTTTCAATGTTTTTTGATTGCCTCCTGTATCACAGGAAATTAGCAAAGAGATAAATGCCAATAATAGTCCGATCTTTTTCATTAATTAAATATTTTTAATTTGATTCCGGGTTTTAGACTTTTAACGCTCCAAATATTGTTCCATTCTTTAATATTTTGAACAGAAACATTTGAATATTTTTTTGCAATAGACCATAATGAATCTCCTAGTTTAACGATGTAATAGAAATGTTCCTTACTGTCATTATTAGTTGGAGCCACTTTTGCAGTAACAGCCGGATTCGCGTTTTTTTGATAAACTACCAACTTTTGTCCAATTTGTAATCTTGAACTTTTTAAATTGTTCCATTTTTTTAAATTGCTTTCAGCCACCCCATGTTTAGCGGCTATTTTACCTAAATACTCACCACGTTTCACCTTGTGTGTAATCTTCTCTTCCAGTTTTATAAGTTCTTGAAGTGGCTTTTCTTCTTTTGCATCTTCTAAATCGGCATAAGCATAAATCAAACGTTCATTGCTTACGAAATTTCCAATATCTTTTCTAGGCAAAGTAAGTACATAATTTTTACCTTTTACATAAGGTATAATATCCAATTTATATTGCGGATTTAAAAATTTAAGCACTTCAATATCAACATTTAAAGTTTCATTAATTTGTGAAAATGTCAACTGTCTTTTTACCTGGACAGTATCTGTTGCATAGTAGGAAATTGCATTTTCCTTTGATTTTATATTGTGCTCCTTAGCATATTCAAAAATATATAAGGTGGCATAAAATGCCGGAACATACGCAGCTGTTTCACGAGGTAAATATTTACGGATATTCCAATAATTGGTGCTTCCTCCCGACCGTCTGATGGCTTTGGAAACATTCCCCGGACCATAGTTATAGGCCGCTAAAACCATACTCCAGTCCCCATAAATTTTATATAAACTTTCTAAATACTTGCAAGCAGCTTCCGTGGCTCTATATGGGTCTGAACGTTCATCTATATAAGAACTTACTTCTAAATGATAAAACTTCCCAGTTGGATACATAAATTGCCATAAACCGGTAGCCCCAACACGAGATCGCGCAGTTGGATTTAAAGCAGATTCAATAACTGCCAAATATTTTAATTCCATTGGAATATTGTATTTGGCGAGGTGCTCTTCAAACATGGGGAAAAAATAACGCGCCCGTTCCATAATGGTAGAAATGGACGATTTTCTTTTTTGTAAATAAGTTCTTATGACTTGTTCCAGATGTGGATTGTATTCAATTTTAAAAGGTGTTTTGCTGTTTAAATGCTTCAAGCGTGATTTTAGCAATTCGGTTGACAATTCTTCAAGGTCGGCAACGAACATTTCATCATTGTCCAATACGTATAATTCCTTATCATATAAAGGAGATTTTATTAATTTATTCATCCATAAACTATCTATTAGTGCAGCTTTTGGATGAACCTGAAGAATTAAAGAATCAGTATTCGTAAAAAATAAAACAGGGCTGTCTTTAAATTGCACTTTGGCATTTTCGTTAGACTGAATTTTTAATGGCTCCGTTTTCTTTTGAGAAAATGCAAAAGTAAAAGCTAATAAAAAACCAATGTATATTAAATTTTTCATAAGGATTTAGTTGTTTAGCAGTTTTGAAATTTCGTCTAAATTAGGCGCTAAAATAATTTCAATTCTTCTGTTTTTTGCTTTTCCTTCCGGAGTTGCATTGGAACCAACCATCACATATTCACTTCTTCCCGCTGCGGTTATTTGCGTTGGGTTTACACCTTTGTTTTGTAAAATTCTGACAATGGCCGTTGCACGTTTAACCGATAAATCCCAGTTATCAGTTATGGTTGCTCCGGTATATGGAACATTGTCTGTATGCCCTTCAATAAGCACATTGATATCAGGATTTTTTGACAACACACTTGCCAATTGCTCTACGGCAACTTTTCCATCAGTTCCTACCGCCCAACTGCCGGAATCAAACAATAATTTGTTTTCCATAGACACGTAAATTTTTCCATTTTTTTGAACTACAGTCAATCCTTTTCCTTCAAAATTGAGCAACGCGCTTGAAATAGCATTTTTTAATTGTTGCATTTGGGCCTCTTTTGCGTTTATCAAGCCTTGAAGCTCATTAATTTGATTGGAGCGTTGCGCCAATTCATTTTGGAGTTTTCCCAATCGATCGCTTTCAAGTGCCAATTTTCTTTCTTTTTCTTCCAATTGAAGTAATAATTCCTGATTTTTTTGAGATTGCTCGGCCAGTTTTTTTGAACTTTGGGTTGAAAGTACATTGTAAGATTCGTCTAAATTTTTATATTTATTTTGAAGTGAAATCAACTCATCAGCCAAAATTTCCTTTTTTGTATTAAGCGTGCTGTAATCGCTGTTCAATTTTTCTAAATCGGTTTCCAATGCTTTTTTTACAGCCAATAAATTATCTTTTTCTTCAATTAATGCAGTGTTTGAAGAACGTAAATTATTGTATTTTGTTTCTAGTTCCTGATATACTTTTTTTGATACACACGAATTTAACGTGATTGCTATAACGAATAGAATTGCTGTTTTTTTTAACATTGTATTACTTTTAATTATTTTTATGAATCAATTTCAATAACTACCGGACAATGGTCGGAATGTTTTGCTTCTGGCAAAATATAGGCCCTTTTAATGTTGTCTTTCATCTCGTTGCTGACCATATGGTAATCTATGCGCCAACCTTTATTGTTGTTTCTTGCGTTTGCCCTGTAACTCCACCAACTGTAATGATGCGGATCTTTATTTAAATGCCGGAACGAATCTGTAAAACCACTGTCGATAAAATTTCCCAGCCAATTGCGTTCAACGGGCAAAAAACCCGAAGTGTTTTTGTTCTGTATTGGATTATGAATGTCTATTTCTGTATGACAAATGTTGTAATCGCCACAAATAATGAGATTGGGAAGTTCTTTTTTGAGGTTTTTTACATAGTCCTGAAATTGAGCCATGTAGGTTAGTTTGAACTCCAATCGATCGTCATTGGTTCCGGATGGTAAATATAAGCTCATTATTGATACGTTGTCAAAATCAACCCGTAAATTTCTTCCTTCGTAATCCATGGTTTCAATTCCGGTGCCGTAAACCACCTTATTGGGTCTTGTTTTTGATAAAACGGCCACGCCGCTGTACCCTTTTTTTTCCGCAGAAAACCAATAATGATAATTATATCCGGCATTTTCAAACAAGCTTAAATCCAACTGCTCTTTATTTGCTTTTATTTCCTGCAAACAGATTACATCGGGATTTGCGGATACCAACCACTCGATAAAACCTTTATTTAAGGCTGCCCTAATTCCATTTACATTGTATGATATTATTTTCATTGTGTCTTTATTATTTCAAAAAAACGAGAAGCTTCTTCTTTTTTATTAAAACTTCATTTCCGGAATTTCGCCTTCTACAATTAAAGTTCCTTCTGTAGCGGCTATAATTTCTTCAACAGAAACGCCAGGCGCTCTTTCTATCAAATAAAACGCATTGTTCCTGATTTCTAAATAAGCCAAATTTGTCACCACTTTTTTAACACAATTCACACCTGTTAGTGGTAAAGAGCAGTTTTTCAATAATTTTGATGCTCCGGCTTTATCCGTGTGCATCATGGCAACAATAATATTTTCTGCGGAAGCCACCAAGTCCATCGCTCCTCCCATTCCTTTAACCATTTTTCCTGGGATTTTCCAGTTGGCAATATCGCCGTTTTGGGAAACTTCCATGGCGCCCAAAACAGTTAACTGAACGTGTTGGCCGCGAATCATTGCAAAACTCATGGCCGAGTCAAATAACGAACTGCCTTTTAAAATGGTTACGGTTTGTTTGCCCGCATTGATTAAATCGGCATCTTCTTCACCTTCGATTGGGAAAGGTCCCATTCCCAACATTCCGTTTTCCGACTGAAACACAACATCTATATTTTTAGGGATATAATTGGCCACCAAGGTTGGAATGCCAATTCCCAGATTTACGTACCATTTATCTTGTAATTCCTGTGCAATTCTCTGCGCTATTTCTTGTTTTGATAAAGCCATTGGTTAAGATTTTGGAGTTACGGTGCGTTGTTCAATTCTCTTTTCATAATCTTTACCTTGAAAAATACGCTGCACAAAAATACCTGGTGTATGAATTTGATTTGGATCCAATTCACCGGCTTCAACCAATTCTTCAACTTCAGCAACGGTAATTTTCCCGGCCATGGCCATCATCGGATTAAAATTACGGGCGGTTCCTTTAAAAATAAGATTTCCTGCAGTATCTCCTTTCCAGGCTTTTACAAAAGCAAACTCAGGGTTAAAGGCATGTTCCAATACATACATTTTGCCGTTAAATTCTCTTGTCTCTTTTCCTTCGGCCACTTCTGTTCCGTATCCTGCAGGTGTGTAAAATGCCGGAATTCCGGCGCCTGTCGCTCGGCAGCGTTCGGCCAAGGTCCCTTGCGGAATTAATTCCACATCCAATTCGCCCGATAACATTTGTCGTTCAAATTCTTCATTTTCTCCAACATAGGAAGAAACCATTTTTTTAATTTGACGCTTTTTTAATAAAAGTCCCAACCCAAAATCATCAACTCCAGCATTGTTAGAAATGCACGTCAAATTACTCACGCCTAATCTCACCAATTCAGCAATACAATTTTCAGGAATGCCACATAAACCAAAGCCGCCAAGCATAAAAGTCATTCCGTTTTCTACGCCATTTAAAGCTTCCTGCGCATTTTTAACTACTTTATTTATCATAATTAAACTTTTAAAATTCAGGATCCTCGTCTAATTTTAAATCAGGGTTGTTCTCATCTACAGTACCTTTTCTGCAATCTGTTTCAATAGTCAATACTTCTGGTCTTTCAAAGGCTCCTTTGCTTACATTCAAGGTAGGATCTGCATATAATTTTTTGTAATATATTCCCCAAATTGGCAACGCCATCGTTGCGCCCTGCCCTTTGCTTAGTCCGGCAAAATGCACCGCCCTGTCTTCTCCGCCAACCCAAACACCGGTTGCCAAATTAGGCACAATGCCCATAAACCAACCATCGGACTGATTTTGGGTGGTTCCTGTTTTTCCCGCAATTGGATTTGTAAATCCATATGGATAACCCGTTACCATATCATCGGCATAAGATGCCCCTTTGGTTCGCAAACGAATACCTGATCCCGACTCAGTTACGCCTTCCAACAAATTTGTAATCACATAGGCCGACTCCTCACTAATCGCTTCTTTTGAATTAGGCATAAATTGTTCCAATATCATTCCGTTTTTATCTTCTATTCTCATTAAAACCATTGGTTCAATCCTTAAGCCTTTATTTGCAAAAGTTGCATAAGCACCAACCATTTCATATAAGGATAAATCTACAGAACCGAGCGCTATTGAAGGCACTTCGGGAATTTCACTTTCTATTCCTACACTGTTCGCAAAATTAACCACAGTTTTTGGATGCACCATGTCAATTAACTTCGCCGTAATTACATTTACCGAACCCGCCAGCGCTTGTTTTAATGTCAATTCTCCTCCATATTTATTATCCGAATTTTGTGGTGTCCAATCTTCCGGCATATGATATTTTTCTTTCAAAACAGTGTAGGGCGTATTTGGCAATTTATAACAAGGTGATAATTTCAATTGATTAATAGCCGCTGCATAAACAAAAGGCTTAAAGGTAGAGCCAACCTGTCTTTTTTGCTGCTTAACCGCATCAAATTGAAAATGTTTATAATTAACGCCGCCCACCCAGGCTTTTACATGGCCAGTTTGTGGCTCAATTGACAGTAATCCCGATCGTAAAATGTGTTTATAGTATTTAATTGAATCATATGGAGACATAATGGTGTCTATATCTCCTTTATAGGAAAAAACGCTCATGCTTGTTTTTTCTTTAAAAGAAGCTTTAATTTCACTTTCTGAAGCACCATTTTTATTCATGCGTATCCAACGATTTGAACGTTTCATGGCCTGTTCCATGGTGTTTGCCACCTGACTTTCATCTAAATCATAAAACGGCGCAGTTTTGTTGCGTTTTTGTTCTTTATAAAATACCCTCTGCAAATTGGCCATATGTTCTTGCATTGCTTCTTCAGCGTATTTTTGCATACGAGAATCTATGGTTACGAATATTTTAAGCCCATCCCTATGCAAGTTGTATTCTGTACCATCAGGTTTTGGATTGTTTTTTATCCAGGTTCTCATATATTCACGAAGGTATTCTCTAAAATAGGTTGCGGTGCCATCACTATGACTTTCTCTATTTACATTTAAACTTAATGGAGTGCTTTGTAATGAATCTCTTTCGGCTTTTGAAATAAAATCGTTTTTGTACATTTGCCCTAAAACAGTATTTCTCCTGTTTTTTACTCTTTCTTCAAATCTTAAAGGATTGTAAAAAGATGCGTTTTTAAGCATTCCAACTAACATTGCAGATTCCTTTACAGATAATTCAATGGGTTCTTTTCCAAAATAAATACGCGAAGCTGAACGAATTCCAACCGCTAAATTTAAAAAGTCGTACTTATTTAAGTACATTGTTAAAATTTCCTGCTTTGTGTATTGGCGCTCTAATCGAACTGCAATAACATATTCCATTACTTTTTGCAAAATCCTTTCCACAATATTTCTGGATCCTTCTCCGTGAAATAACAATTTAGCCAATTGTTGTGTGATGGTACTTCCGCCACCTTCGCTTCCTAACATCACCACCGCGCGGATTGAGGATCTGAAATCTATTCCTGAATGATCATAAAAACGTTCGTCCTCTGTTGCAATCAATGCGTTGACTAAGTTTTCGGAAATATCTTTATATTTTACAGGCGTTCTGTTTTCATAAGCATATTTTCCCAACGTTTTTCCATCAATGGAAATCACTTCTGAAGCTGTATTTCTTTCGGGACTTTCTAATTCTTCAAAAGTAGGAAGTGTTCCAAAAGCGCCAAAAGAAGCCAATAAAAATAGCAATATTATAAATAATATTCCGCCAAAAATGGTCATCCAAAACCATTTTATATACTTAGAAAATTGATCATTATTTGTTGCTTTTTTTGTCATTTTTGTATTTTTTCAATGCTGAGTCCAACATCTGTTATACCTTCCAAAGGGTTTTTTCCCAAAATATCATCTATGCCGCGCGTTGCCTGCTGAATACTAAATTTGTATGTACCCATTTCAGAAAAAACAACATTTTCTTTATAAAACAGTTTGTTTTCTTTGAGATCCGTAAATCCGGATCCCAACCAATTTCCCGAAGCATCAGTCATTTCATATTCCAATGTATCTATCACTTTATAGCCGTTGGGCAATTCAAGTTTGGCAATTAAAAACAAAGAACTAAATTCATAATTCTTGTTATTTCTAATAGTGATAAACACATTATTTGCTGAAATAGTATCCAGATTGTTTACCATAAAACCAATTTCTTTTTCTGAATGCCATTGTTGATCCTCAATAGGGATATATTGATCAAAAACAACATTTGAGCTGCATGACAACAACAAAAAAGTAACAGCAATTAAACTTAAGCGTTTATGTATTTTTATTTGGGTTTGCACTTCTGTTTGGAGGTCTTTGTTTTCTATTCTTTGAACTTCCGCTTCCGCTAACTTGTGCTGATTGTGTTGCTTGTGTTGGCTGAACAGGCGGTTTTAAATTTTTATTTTTATTTTTAGATTTGTGGTTGTTTTTTCTTTTTGGGGCATCAAAACGCGTTAAGCTGTCTTGCCCAACAACATCCTCAAAAGTAACAACATTTTCAACTAACAACTCAAATTCATAATCTTCCAAAGAAGTTACGGGCTGGTTATTTTTATTCAGGTCCATGATTTCTTTTACATTTTCCAAGGTAAGTTTAAACCATTTGTTTCTGTCTTCTTTATAAGTGTACCATAAAACTCTTTTAAAAATATCCATTTTAATAAAAACAGCTTCTCCTTTTTTTGTTTTCAACACAATATCTTGTCTTGGAAAATCGGATAAGGCATCTAAATACGTGTCTAATTCATAATTTAAACAGCATTTTAATTTCCCGCATTGGCCAGCTAATTTCTGCGGATTTAAAGACAATTGCTGATAACGTGCCGCGGTGGTGTTCACTTTTCTTAAATCTGTCAACCAGGTTGAACAACACAATTCCCTGCCGCAAGATCCCACTCCTCCTAGTCGGGCTGCTTCCTGGCGCAAACCAACTTGTTTCATTTCAACCCTGATGCTGAAAGTGCTTGCCAAATCTCTGATTAGTTGCCTAAAATCAACACGATCGTCGGCAGTGTAATAAAAGGTTGCTTTGTTGCCGTCACCTTGGTACTCAACATCAGAAAGTTTCATTTTTATACCCAATCTGCTTAAAATTTCACGACCCTTAAATTGGGTTTCATATTCCTTTTCTCGTGCCGCTTTCCAAATATCGATGTCTTTTTGGGTGGCTTTTCGGTATATTTTTTTTACCTCTTCACTGTCAAATTCAACACCTTTTTTCTTCATCTGAATTCTGATCAATTCGCCGGTAAGCGAAACCGTTCCAATGTCGTGGCCCGGACTTCCTTCCACCGCAATGATATCACCAATGGAAATTTGCAGATTGTCAACATTTTTATAAAAATGTTTACGTCCATTTTTAAATCGAACTTCTACAATGTTTAAAGGTTCTTGCCCGGTAGGCAGTGACATGTTGGACAACCAGTCGAAAACTGAGAGTTTCTCACACCCTCCGGTGGCGCAATTTCCATTGCTTTTGCAGCCTTTCGGCACAGTGTTTATATCTGAAGAGCAACTATTACAGCTCATAAATTTCTATGTTTTTATATTGTTTTGTAAAACTGAAAATCAATTTTACAGACTTCACCAATTTGTAAAGATATCATTTAAATTGTAAACTGTAAAACGCTAAAAATCCGATTTATGTTTGTTTTACATCAATAATTTTTACCGGACAGGCTTCTTTCGCTTTTGTAACCACTTCCAAAATATCCATATTAGCCGATTTTAAAGTAAAAAACCCTCTTTTTTCTATGGAATGAAGCAGTACTGCTTTACCGTCTTTTTTCGACATTTGAAAATGTGCCGCAGCCTGTTCAACACAGTAATTACAACCAATGCACTTGGCTCTTTGCAATGTGATAATTACCATATTTTATTTACGAATTACGATTTTTGATTTATTTTTTTAAATTTCAAGTTTAAGCTCTTCAAACTTGAAACCTGAAACTACAAACTTTTATTTACCCAACTTCAACAATGGCGTTGCCGACTTCGGCATTCATTGGCACAATTTTGTACAATTTATCCGACGGACGAATTCTAAAATCGATTTTAAAAGTGCAGGAATCACCTTTTAGGGCTTTTTCTCCAACGATGTCATTTATGAACATTTGAGTAATTTCCATTTCTTTGGCGCCGGTGGTTGGACCCGTAATTAAAATGGTGTCGCCTATGGCAATTTCATAAGCTTCAATCTTGAATTCGGCAATATTAGTTTTGGGGAAATAATGCATTCCTTTGCCAACATACACCTTTTTTTGCGTGGCGTGACTTCCGGAACCATTGCTCCATTCCCCTAATTTTTGTCCCAAATAATAACCGCTCCAAAATCCGCGATTGTAAACTTTTTCCAAATCCAGCATCCAGGAAATCACTTTTTC
>CAMDPE010000089.1 GCA_945903795.1 Lutibacter flavus
GTAAAAGGAAAGCAACTTTCCGATAAAAAACTATCATCCAATGCATTAATTAGCAAAGTAGGTTTATAAATTTCGGAAATAAACTGTTTACTACTGTTCTTTTCCCAATAATCTTCCGCATTTTTAAATCCGAATAAAGGCGCGGTTACCGCATCATCAAAATCTTTAAATGTTTTGGCTTTAACAATCGTTTCTTCACATAGATTGGCTTTCGGGAATTCCTTCAATTTCAACAATGATTTCTCTTTAAGCGTTTTCATAAACCTATTCTGATATAATGTATTCTGAAAGCTTTCTAAAGCAGCAGCCGAACCTTTTAAATCACAAGGAACTGATATTGCCACAGCTCCTTTAATTTCATATGGTATATTTTTAAAAGTCCCCATATATTTTAGTGCAATATTTCCGCCCATACTGTACCCCAATAAAAAAACATTTCGATAATTATATTTGTCTAATAAATAAGAAATGGCCAAATCAACATCATCTGTTTTTCCACTGTGATAGGAGTAAGGCTTTTTATTGTCTTCCCCACTGCAGCCTCTGAAATTAATTGCGACACCGTCTATGTTTTGTGAATTCAAATAATTAAGTACAGAAATAATGTACTTGGACTTTGAACTTCCTTCCAATCCATGCAAGACTAAAACTATTGTTTTTGAACCCACAGAAGCAAAATCCAAATCAATGAAATCGCCATCAACAGTAGTTATGCGCTCTCTGTTATAAATGATGGTTTCAGCAGAAAACATTGTTTTATAAGCGGTATTAAAATGATTATTTCTAAATAGAATAACAGGTTTATAAGTAGATTTTAACAGTGGCATTTAGCAATTTATTAAAAAGTTTTATCGAATTAAATTTTACTGATAAACAATGATTAAATTTACGAAAAATAAAAATAGTGATGCTAAAAAAATATATTCCCAATTTATTGACGCTACTTAACTTACTATCAGGAACCATTGCCGTTTATTTTGCGGTTAAAGAAGCGTTTATTATTGCAGCCTTTTTTGTTTTTTTAGGAATATTTTTTGATTTTTTCGACGGATTTGCAGCAAGATTGCTAAAAACACAAGGTGAATTAGGAAAACAATTAGATTCTTTAGCAGATGTTGTCACTAGTGGTGTTGTACCGGGAATTGTATTATTACAGCTAATTTCTAATTCGATCGAAAATAAATCTTGGGAAAATGCTGCAAATTCTGTTTTAATAACAGGAAATGAACATTATTTTACCAGCACTTTCTTCATCTCTTTAATTGGTTTGTTTTTTACATTGGGAGCAGCTTACAGATTGGCTAAATTTAATATTGACGAACGCCAGACAAATTCCTTTATTGGTTTACCAACACCAGCTGCAGCTTTGGTGGTTTTGTCATTGCCATTAATATTAAATTTCAGTGGAAATGAATTTGCAACTGCAATTATTCAAAATGTATGGTTTTTAGTAGGAGTAACGTTATTGTTAACTTATTTAATGAATGCGGAAATTCCACTATTTTCCTTAAAATTTAAAGACTACAGTTGGAAAAAAAATAAAATAAAGTATTTGTTTATTATTCTTACGGCAATTTTGAGCGCCTTATTTCAATTTATAGCAATTCCATTGGTGATATTGCTTTATGTATTGCTATCGACAATTGAAAATAAGCAGCTAAAAAAATCGTATTAAAATTTTCTTCTTTTTAATTCGAAATCTTTTCCTAAATAAACACGTCTAACGGTTTCATCTTCGGCAAGTTCTTGTGGCGTTCCTTCTTTTAAAATACCTCCTTCAAACATTAAGTAAGTTTTATCAGTAATAGCAAGTGTTTCCTGCACATTGTGGTCAGTAATTAAAATACCGATATTTCTATCTTTTAAATGCGCCACAATATTTTGGATATCTTCAACGGCAATTGGGTCAACGCCGGCAAAAGGTTCATCCAATAAAATAAATTTAGGGTCTGAGGCCAATGCTCGGGCAATTTCAGTTCTTCTTCGTTCGCCACCCGAAAGTAAATCGCCTCTATTTTTGCGCACATGATTTAAACCAAATTCACTCAATAAAGATTCCATTTTTTCTTTTTGATCGGCTTTCGACATATTTGAAAATTGCAAAACAGATAAAATATTGTCTTCTACAGTCAGTTTTCTGAATATCGATGCTTCTTGAGATAAATACCCAACACCTTCCTGAGCTCTTTTATACATTGGATATTGCGTAATTTCATGGTCATCCAAATAAATTTTGCCTTCATTTGGCTGAATCATTCCCACAATCATATAAAAAGAAGTGGTTTTTCCAGCACCATTCGGACCTAAAAGTCCAACAATTTCTCCTTGTTCCACCTGCAATGAAATTCCGTTTACAACATATTTGCTACCGTATTTCTTTTTTATATTTTCCGCTCTTAAAATCATTGTTGTATATCTGTTTAACTGTGTAATCGTTGAATTGAATAATTTTTAATTTTTATATAGCCTTTCGACTTTAACCTTATTGACTAAGTTCTTCCCAAAACTCATAAGCCCTTCTTAAATGAGGAATTACTATGGTGCCACCCACCAAAGTTGCTATGGAAAGTGATTCCATAACCTTCTCTTTTGAAACTCCTGCGTTAAAACATCCTTCTAAATGATATTTTATGCAATCGTCACATCGCAAAACGGCAGAAGCAACCAATCCTAATAATTCTTTTGTTTGAACGTCTAGATGACCGGCCTTGTAGGCATTGGTATCAATATTAAAAATTCTTTTGATGATTTTATTGTCATCAGCCAAAATTTTCTCATTCATTTTTGCACGATAGGCATTAAATTCTTCTACTTGATTAGGCATTTTTTTGTTCTTTTTTACGTTGTTGTCTCACTACTATTTTCGATATAATTATGCTGACTTCATATAAAATAAGTATTGGAATGGCAACAATAATTTGACTAACCACATCTGGTGGTGTAATAACTGCGGCTACAATTAATACAATAACCAATGCGTATTTTCTATATTGTCTTAAAAAATCAGGCGTAACCAACCCCATTTTAGTTAAAAAATACATCACAATTGGCAATTCAAATATTAATCCGGAGGCCAGTACTGAGGATTTTAATAATGAGATGTATGAGCCAATTTGAATATTTCGCTCTACCAGGTCACTAATTGAATAACTTCCCAGAAAGTTTACTGAAAGCGGTGTAATCACATAGTATCCAAAAAGCACTCCTACAAAAAATAAAAATGAAGAAACAATAATAAAAGCGACCGCTCCTTTACGTTCCTTTTCATATAAGCCTGGCCTAATAAATTTCCAAAATTCCCAAATAATAAAAGGAAATGCCATAATAAATCCTACAGTAATAGATATCCAGATATGTACACTAAATTGTTCTCCCATTTCCAAACTTTGGAAAGTGAATGGGAGTTCATCTATACACAAACCTTCTGTGCCGAAGAATCTTGACGCTCTGCAAAATAAACGGTACGTAATAAAATTAGGATCTTTAGGTGCAAAAATTACTTTGTTAAATATGAAATCCTTCATTAAAAATGCAATGATTCCAAATATAAATATAGCGGCACTTGAGCGTACCAAATGCCATCTCAATTCTTCAACATGGTCTAAAAAAGACATGTCTTTTTCAGGTTCGGCTATTTTTTTTGTCATTTTAGAAAATTCCTTCTTTTAATAAATCATGCAAATGTACGACACCTACGTACACAGAATTGTCTTCAACCAAAATTTGGGAAATTTTATTATTTTCCATAGTTTCTAGAGCTTCAATTGCCATCGCATCAACATTGATGGTTTTTGGGTTTCTGCCCATAATATTTTCAGCAACAAGTATATTTATATCCGAGGAATCTTTAAGCATGCGTCTTAAATCCCCATCAGTAATAATACCAACTATTTTATTGTTTTCAATAACTGCTGTTGTGCCTAAGCGTTTTTTAGAGATTTCAATAATAACATCTTTAATTGGGGTTCTTGGTGTAACTTGGGGCAATTCATTTTTTCCAATTAAATCACTGACTCTTAAATACAGTTTTTTTCCTAAAGCACCGCCAGGATGGTATTTTGCAAAATCCTTACTGGAAAAATTATTGAGCTTCAGTAAGCAAATTGCCAAAGCATCACCCATAACCAATTGTGCGGTTGTGCTTGTTGTTGGCGCTAAATTATTTGGATCTGCTTCATTTTCAACAAAAGAATTCAACATAAAATCGGCATTTGTACCCAAAAAAGATGCTGGGTTGCCAGTAATCGCAATTATTTTGTTCCCATAATTTTTAATTAATGGCAATAAAACTTTTATTTCAGGTGTATTTCCGCTTTTTGAAATGCAAACAACAACATCATTTTCTTGAATAATTCCCAAATCTCCATGAATGGCATCAGCTGCATGCATAAAGATTGCTGGTGTTCCCGTTGAATTTAATGTGGCAACAATTTTAGTAGCAATGTTAGCGCTTTTGCCAATTCCTGTCACAATTACCCTTCCTTTAGACAGATGTATAAAATTTACGGCATTTTCGAAATCTTCATCTAAAAAATTCACTAAATTCGCAATCGCTTTGCTTTCAATTAAAATTGTCTGCTTTGCATTCTCTATAATTGTATTTTTATTTTTCAAAAGATTATGGTTTTTTAACAAAAAAAAGTTTTATCTTTAATTTTAAACAAAAATATATTTATTTAATTAGAAATTGAATAAACTGCTAATAAAAAAGTAAAAGTCAAATTTTGTGAAATTTTTTAAATGGGCAACTAACAGATCATTTTTTAGTTGCTGATTTAAATGCGTATTAATAATTTAGAAGTGATAATGATTAGTAAAGAGATTGATTTGCACGAGGCTTTGAAAAAATATTTTGGATTTTCTAAATTCAAAGGACTACAAGAACCAGTAATAAAAAGCATTATTGAAGGAAATGACACTTTTGTGATTATGCCAACCGGAGGAGGTAAATCTTTATGTTACCAGCTTCCCGCCTTGGTTAAAGAAGGAACTGCAATTGTAGTTTCTCCGTTAATTGCATTGATGAAAAATCAGGTTGACGCTATTCGTGGTATTTCATCCGAACATGGAATTGCCCACGTGCTAAATTCTTCCTTAAATAAAACCGAAGTTACCCAAGTAAAAAGTGATATTGAGAAAGGAATCACAAAACTGTTGTATGTGGCTCCGGAATCATTAATGAAAGAAGAGTATATCGAATTTTTAAAAAATCAAAATATTTCTTTTGTTGCCATTGATGAAGCACATTGTATCTCAGAATGGGGACACGATTTTAGACCAGAATATAGAAATCTACGGACGATTATTCAAAAAATAGACAATGTTCCGTTAATTGGATTAACGGCAACTGCAACTCAAAAGGTACAAGAAGATATTATAAAAACGCTTGGCATGTCAAATGCAAATACTTTTAAGGCGTCTTTTAATCGTCCGAATTTATTTTATGAGGTTCGGCCAAAAACTAAAAACATAAACTCAGACATTATTAGATTTGTTCGCCAATTCCAAGGGAAATCTGGTATTATTTATTGTTTAAGTCGGAAAAAAGTTGAAGAAATAGCACAAGTATTACAGGTAAATGGTATAAAAGCAGTTCCTTATCACGCTGGATTGGACGGAAAAACCAGGTCGAAACATCAAGATATGTTTTTAATGGAAGATGTGGATGTTGTGGTTGCTACCATTGCTTTTGGAATGGGAATTGACAAGCCCGATGTTCGTTTTGTGATTCATCATGACATTCCGAAAAGTTTGGAAAGTTACTATCAAGAAACCGGAAGGGCAGGACGCGACGGTGGTGAAGGATTTTGTTTGGCTTATTATTCTTACAAGGATATTGAAAAGCTGGAGAAATTTTTATCCGGTAAACCAGTGGCTGAGCAAGAAATTGGCAACGCTTTGCTGCAAGAAGTTGTTGGTTATGCAGAAACCTCTATGTCTCGCAGAAAATATTTGTTACATTATTTTGGGGAAGATTTTGATGAAGTGAACGGTTTGGGCGCACTTATGGATGACAATGCCATAAATCCGAAGAAAAAACACGAGGCTGAAAATGAATTAAAAATGTTATTGGAAGTTGTTGTAAAAACCTACCAAAAATATAAGGCAAAAGAATTGGTAAATACCTTAACCGGTAAAGTGAATGCCCAACTAAAATCGCATAAAACGGATGAACAACCATTTTTTGGCTGTGGAAAGGAACACGATGGAAAATATTGGATGGCATTGGTTAGACAAGTACTTGTAGCCCGATATATCAACAAAGAAATTGAGCAATATGGCGTTATAAAAATTACTGAAAAAGGAACTGATTTTATAGGAAATCCGTCTTCATTTATGATGACAGAAGACCATGTTTATGATGAAAGCACTGATGCTTCAATTTTATTAAATAGCAACGGTGGCGGAACTTCTGCAGATGAAGTGTTGCTAAAAATGCTTAAAGAATTACAAAAAGCTGTTGCAAAGAAAAATGGCGTACCACCTTATGCGGTTTTGCTTGAGCCATCTTTAGAAGATATGGCGTTGAAGTACCCAATGACGATGGATGAATTAAAAAACATTTATGGCATAGGAGAAGGAAAAGCCAACAAATATGGAAGACCTTTTATTGAATTGATCGCAAAATATGTAGAAGAAAATGATATCCTTCGTCCGGATGATTTTGTGGTGAAAAGTACTGGTGTAAATTCAGGATTAAAGCTATATATCATTCAAAATACAGATCGAAAAATTCCGCTTGAAGACATTGCAAAATCGAAAGGATTAAGTTTTAATGAGCTTATTGAAGAAATGCAGGGAATTGTTTATAGCGGCACTAAATTAAATATCGATTACCATATTGACGATTTATTGGATGAGGACCAACAAGAAGAAATTTTTAATTATTATATGGAATCTAAAAGCGATAGAATACAAGATGCTTTAGACGAATTTGATGGTGATTATGATGAAGAAGAATTGCGATTAATGCGTATAAAATTTATGAGCCAGGTCGCCAACTAATATTTAAGCCAAATAAGCCACCACCATACCAATTAATATTGCAGCAAATTTTAAAAGGTTAAACTTATGATCTTTAGATGTTTCAAACAAAATTATTGTTGAAATATGTAAAAAGATTCCTATGATAATTGCTGTAATCTCTGTTTTATATTGATTCAAAATTTGAACATATTCGCCAGCCAAACTTCCTAAGGGTGTCATTAAAGAAAAAAGCAATAAAAACAACACAGCATTCTTTTTTGAGATTTTTGAGCTTACAAAAAAAGTTCCCAAGATTATTGAAATCGGAATATTGTGAATTACAATTGCCCAAAGCAAGTATTCATGGCGATGGCTATGTGCTAATGGAATTCCTTCTAAAAAAGCATGAATATTTAAACTGATAAATAATGCCCAGGGAAAAAGAATATTTTTTTCTACGTGTATGTGCCCGTGTTCGGCGCCTTTAGAGAAAAAATCCAAGATAAGCTGCAATAACAATCCCAAAAGTATGAACAAGCCAATATTTGTGCTTTCTACAGCATAAACCTCAGGAAATAAATGTAAAATAGTGATAGACAATAAGTAAGCACCACTAAATGCCAATAATAATTGTACGGTTTTAAAACTAGGTTTTAATCCAAAAACGATAACGATACCAACCAATACGGAGGCTATAAGTGCAATATAGGTCATTCTAAAACTAAAATTAAACGGTCGGAAGTTTCTTCATTAAATTTTTCTAGCTGATAATCACCAAAAGTATATTTAATTTTAAAACCAACAGAATTTACGTAGGAATTAATTTTGGCCAAATCTAAACTTTTTACTTTTTCAAAATAGGTGTGATGTTCGCCATCAGCATCAAAATTGATTTCTTTCACAATAAATCCATTTTTTACATAACGGTTCATTTTAAAAGTAATATCATCAATGGTTAATTCTTCTTCAGAAACAAGTTCAGAAATCACCTTTTTTGTGTTCATAAAATCAATTACGGCAATTCCGTTCGGATTTAAGCCGTTTTTAATATTTTGCAAAATGGCGATATCTTCGGCATCATCTTCAAAAAAACCAAAACTCGTAAACAAATTTAAAATGACATCGAACTTGTTTTTAAAATGGTTTCGCATATCATGTTCAACAAATTTCAAAGTTTCAGTTTCAAACTGTTTGGCATATTCGATGCTGTTTTTGGATAAATCTGCACCAATAACTTGGTGTCCTAGTGAATTTAAATAAATGGAATGACGCCCTTTTCCGCAGGCCAAGTCCAAGATTGATTTATTTTTTTCTAATTTTAAAAAGGAAATCAAATTTTTCAAAAATTCCTGACCTTCAGAATAATCTCTATTTTTATATAAAATGTGGTAATAGCTTGTATCAAACCAAGATGCAAACCAGTCTTTGTTTTTAGTCATAATATTGAAATGACTGCAAAAATAAGGATTTGTTTGTTAAGAAGATTACTTGTTGAAGTGTTTATGCGTTTAATCGTTTAATTGTATATTTTTATTTCAGTACTTTTGCAAAAATTAAAGAATATGGAACGAAATTTTAAAATGGTTGCCACAACAATGTTTGGTCTGGAAGAAGTATTGGCAACGGAACTTAAAAATTTAGGGGCGCAAGACGTAGAAACAGGAGTGAGAAGCGTTACTTTTTTAGGCGATAAAGGCTTTATGTACAAAGCAAATATGGCTTTGCGCACAGCGATTAGAATTTTGAAGCCTATAAAAACCTTTAAAGTTGCAGATGAAGATGATTTGTATAAAAAAATACAACAAATTCAGTGGGAAAAATATATGAGTGTTTCCAGCACATTTTCTATTGGTGCTGTGGTAAATTCTCAAGGTTTTACAACAAACTCGCATTATATTACTTTAAAATCGAAAGATGCCATTGCGGATTATTTCAGAAATAAATACAATGAAAGGCCAAGTGTTGACACAAAGCATCAGGATTTAAAGATTCACGTGCATATTCACAATAATTATTGTTCTATTTCATTAGACAGTTCGGGAGATTCTTTGCACAAACGAGGCTACAGAAGTGCTACAAATATTGCGCCCATCAATGAAGTTTTGGCGGCTGGTTTGGTGTTGCTTTCTGGATATACGGGCGATTGTAATTTTATTGATCCGATGTGCGGTTCCGGAACTATTTTGATTGAAGCTGCTATGATTGCCAATAATATTCCGGCAAATATCAACAGAAATGAATTTGGATTTGAGAAATGGGAAGATTATGATGAAGAGTTGTTTTATACCATCCAGGAATCTCTGATTAAAAAAATTACCAACTCGCATTTCAAAATAATGGGATTTGACAAAGCGCCATCGGCAGTTGTAAAAGCCAAAGAAAATGTGGCGAATGCCAATTTAAGTGAATTTATTGGCGTGCATCATATAAATTTCTTTAACTCGGTAAAAGAAGTATTTGGTCGCACCTTTATTTTATTTAATCCGCCTTATGGCGAACGTTTGGACATTGATATGCAAGAATTTTACAAAAAAATTGGCGATACTTTAAAAAGTGGCTATTCCGATTCTACCGTTTGGTTTATTACTTCAAATATGGAAGCAATAAAACATGTTGGCCTTAAAACGTCAAGAAGAATTCCTATGAAAAATGGGGATTTGGATTGTTTGTTTGTGAGATATGATATGTATGCAGGAAGCAAAAAAACACATAAGAGACCAATTGAAGAAGAAGAATCTTAAGGTCGATTCTCATATGATTTTTGAAAAATAAAAAAAAGCGTCGCATTATTGCGACGCTTTTTGTAATTAATTCAATCTATTCTTAATTTCTTCTTGAAGAATTTCCTCTCGAATTTTCTTGTTTATCTGATTTTCCATTAGATTCCCTACCTTTTGATTCTCTTGCAGTTTGTCCTTTTTGAGTGTTTGAAGAATTATTTCTTTGTTGCACTTTTTCAGGAGCACGATTTTCGGCCATTCTTCCATTATTCGCGCTACGTTCATTCTGATTTGGTCTGTTTACGGTATTTGATCTTCGTTCAGTGTTTTTTTCAGAGCTATTATTTCGATTACCTTGACTTGTTCTTTCATTAGAATTTGGTCTGTTCACAGTAGTTGCTCTTCTTTCAGTTGTATTAACGGAACTATTGTTCCGATTGCCTTGGCTGTTTCTTTCGTTAGAATTTCTTCTCTCCATTTTATCAGATCTATCATTATGTCTATCATCATACCTGTTAGGAACACTTTTAGATGCAACTCTTTGTCTGGTATCATTTCCAGTTCTTCTATCATTATTTTTGTAATACTTATTTCTTGAATGATCAGAGTAGTAAGTATAACGCGTTGGTTGATAATGATTTCTGTAAGGGTTGTAACTTACAATTCTGAAATCAAATAATGGTCTTGCAAAATAATTATGGTATGGATGAAACACATAGGCACGGTTGTAATTGTTAATATATCCTGAATAATGGCTATAATAACCTTGTCGGTCATAATAAACATGCAATCCGCCAACGCGCACCAATCTGCCAGAATCATAAGTAATATGGGTATTTCCAACTCTGTTTACACGGCCATAATAGTCATAATAAATAGGAATATCTTCTACTTGTATTATAGCGCCATAATCGTCATATTGAACGTATGCATCATAGTCGTAACCAGAGTTAAAACTAATGTTTACGCCATTTCCTTGGTAACTGGCATTTATGCCACTTCTTTGGTTTCTTGGGTTGATGTAAAAATCAAATTCACCATTTTGAAAAATAGCAAATGTTACATTTCTCTCCACAAATGTGAATGAATCTCCATAATCATCGTAATAATTATTAATTGAAGAATTATCAGTTTTAAAAGTTGAAGCCTGCACGCCAAATCCAACAAATAAAAACGTTGCCAATAGTAATAATTTTGTTTTCATAATAAAATATTTAAAGGTTAAACTAAATTTGCCGGTTAGCAGTATTCTTTTTTGACAAATACAAACAACGTGCCAAAAAAAATATGCCCAATTTTATTGGGCATATATCCTACTCTAAATTAAAAAAAATGAAATTATCGGTTACTAATACTTGCAAATGTTAGTTTAAATTTCACGGTAAAAGTAACTACTTCAATAATTTATGCTTGTAACAAATATTACCTGTAAAGTTTTTCTGGCTTATAAAAATTAAATTTTTTCACAATCGCCGATTATTAAATTGATTTTAAATAATTTTACTTTTTTAAAACCAAAACCGTTGAGCAATTTTATTGATGTTATTTTACCTATTCCATTACAAAAGTTATTTACCTATAAAATAACCGAAGCAGAAGTCTCTTTTTTGAAAAAAGGGATGCGGGTTGCTGTGGAGTTTGGAAAATCAAAAATTTACACCGCTTTGGTTTATAAAATTCACCAAACACCACCAATTGCCTATGAAGCAAAGGATATTTATCAAATTTTAGATGAAATTCCAGTTGTAAATACTGTTCAAATGAAACATTGGGAGTGGATTTCCGAATATTATATGTGTTCTTTGGGTGAAGTTTACAGAGCAGCGTTACCATCTGCTTTTTTGCTGGAAAGCGAAACTGAAGTCCAATTAGTCAAGGATTTTA
>CAMDPE010000090.1 GCA_945903795.1 Lutibacter flavus
GGGATTTCCACTTCAATCCCTAACGCAGATTTAATTACCAACTTTTATTTCCTATTTCACCATAAATGGAATATTTGAGGTCGCTGCGTGTCCGTTGCCATCATCGGCATAAACAAATAAACGATAAATTCCGGCAACTGGCGATTTAAACGTTAGTTCCCCATCTTTTTGGTTAACAATATCAATAGCAACGCTTTTCGGACGTGCTTCAAGATCACCACCGTCGCTTAATTCAACACTTTCAGGTAAAATTTCCCAAGAATATTTAATTGCGTCGTTTTCAAAATCTGAAATTTTTAGAGATGCCGTATACGATTTTCCGGCTACCATAATCACATTTTCATAAGCGGTTTTATCATTGATGGTGTAAGAAACTATTTGTGGTGTTCTGTTATCCGGCCATTTGTTATTCCAAACAAAATGCATCACATCCACCGATTCAGTTTCCTTGCCATCTTCCAAATAAACGCCATACCAAGTTGGCGTTCTTTCCTGTTTGTTGCCCCAAAGGAAAACGTATGAGCCAATGCATTGCAGTGAATCCGCTTCAATACCACCTTTATACCTTTTTAAATAATTAGAGGCTTTCAGCGTGCTGTTTTCTTCAATAGGCGCTTTCCAAGTTGTTGTAGGAACTTCCCAATGTCCCGTAGCTCCCCATTCAGTTACCATATACGGACCTTCCCAACCAAATTCCCTGATTAATTTCGGTAAATTAGGCAAGTCGCCATACATTTGAACAGACAAAATATCTATATCAGGACATTTTTCTTTGATTAACGTAACTTCATTTTGAGAAATTCCCGCCAACATTGTGGTGGTTAAATGGTTTGGATCTACTTCATGAATCATTTTAGAAATATCATTAACGGCATCCCAAACTTTCGGATTGGTATAGCGTAAATTCAATTCATTGCCAATTCCCCAAATCAATAACGCCGGATGGTCTTTTAAGGCCATAACTTCGCTTTTTATACGTTCCAATTGTTTTTTCACGGCAATGCTATCGTTGTAATCAAATCCGTGGCGTTCTCTTTCCACTTCAATGCCCATAGTTACCATCAAACCATTTTTGTGGGCTTCATCTAAAATTTCTTTGCCGGTTTGTTTCCCGTTTTCGGTTCTCCAGGTTCTGAATGAATTTCCGTTGTGTTTGGCAACAGCAGCAATATTTCCGAATTCTAATCCGGCACCTTTAATGTAAAACGGCTCACCGTTGACCAACAGCTGGAATTTTCCATCAGTATTTGTCAAAGTTACTTTAGCTGGTTTTTCTTGCGACAATTCAGTGGTTGTTTTTTGCGGCACTTCAGCACACGCTGTCAAGCAAAATAAACACAATATAAATATTGAAAATGATTTCATCTGTTTAAATTTTATTTTTTAGCTGTAACAGCTGCTGTTCTCCATTAATTATTCCTTTGTGTGTCAAAATTTGTATTGCTCGTTTCATTTTAAAGTTATGATTTTATTAATAATTCTTCAACTTCTTCCAAAGTTTTCCCTTTCGTTTCTATCACATATTTATAAACAAACAATATTGATAAAACAGCCATGCCTGCATAAATTGCAAAAGTTACGGTAGGTCCTAAATTTGTGAGTTCCCAAGGAAAAAATTGCGTTACGGTATAACTTACCAATGAATTGAAAAATCCAACGATGGAGATGGCAATTCCTTTTACGTTTTGTGGAAAAATTTCAGATAACATTGTCCACATTACCGGACCTAGTGAGATAGCAAATGCCGCAACGTATAATAAAATGGCAATCAATACCAAATTAGCATTGATACTGATGAAATTTTTAACTTCATTTTGTTTAAATTCAAGTAATTGCGTTTCACTTAGTAATGGTGCTACTGCGGAAAATAATTCGCTTTGTGAAGTAAATGTTGATCCGTTTAATGTTGTTAAAGACGATTTAATATCTGCATTGCCAATTTTTTCAATGGTAGCTTCATTAAAACTGTAGGTTGCATTGTTAAAGGCCAAAGTTGCCATTGTCAAAGCAATTGCCATAGCTGATGTTCCAATAAGTAACAAGGGTTTTCTTCCCAATTTGTCAATAAACCAAATGGCCACAAAAGTGAAAACCAAATTGGTAAGTCCAACAACAATTGCCTGTAAAAATGAAGCGTCAGTGCTTCCTCCTGCCTGTTCAAAAATGGTTGGTGCGTAATAAAATATGGCATTTATTCCTGTTATTTGTTGAAAAAAGGCCAATCCAAACGCGATAATAACAATAACGCTCATTCTTTTACTGAAGAAATCAGCGTAAGTTCCTTTGGCTTCTTTTTTGGCAATTCCTCTTTGGATTTCTCCAATGGTGGTATCGGCAAATTCTTCACCGCCAATTCTAATTAAAATCTTTTTGGCAAGCGTAACTTCATTCAGTCTTTGGATGAGCCATCTCGGACTTCTAGGAACCAAGAAAAGTGCAAAAAAGTAGATGATAGCTGGAATTGCTTCCACGCCCAACATCCATCTCCAGTTTTCACCCGGCAAATCTTTCAAAAAATAATTTGAAAAATAAGCAACTGAAATACCTAAAACTATGTTCAATTGGTTTAAAGAAACCAAACTTCCTCTTAATTTCGGCGGTGCAATTTCGGCAATGTAAATAGGTGCGATTAAAATGGCGCCTCCAATACCAACACCACCAATCATTCTGGCGACTACAAACGAAATGTAGTCTGTGGCCAAAGCTGACCAAATTGCAGAGATTGTAAACAGCATTGCGGTTACAATCAATAATTTTTTTCGTCCGTATTTGTCGCTTAAAGGACCGGCAGTGATATTTCCTGCCATGGCACCAAAAATTACGCAGCCAACTGAGAATCCAAGTTCCCAATCGGACATTTCAAAATAGGTTCTGATTCCGTTTACGGCCCCAGAAATTACAGCACTGTCGAAGCCCAAAAGGAAACCTCCCATGGCGACAATAAGACTGATGGAAATGGTATATGATTTTTTCATTTTGAATAAAGTTGGTTGTTGGTTTGGTTATTTAGTGGTTATTTTTTAGTTTATATTATAGCACAATTGTTTGAATGGAATGGGCAGGAGAAATAAGTGCTGCAGTCTTTAAATTCATGGTGATACTAAAGGATATTTCTTTATCGCCTTGATTCAAAACTACAACAACAATGCTGCCATCTTCATTCAAAAATGCGGTTGTCATTAGGTTATTTGCACTAGATACGCTTGAAATACGTTTTGCGCCCGGACGAATGAATTTTGAAAAATGCCCGATATAATAATAGGAATTTGTAAACGTAAGTTTGTCTGTTTTTGTGTCTCCGTGAACAGGGGAGAAGCATAAATTGCCCACATGGTTTGGACCGCCCGTTTCATCCAACAAAATATTCCAGTCTGTCCAGGCAACGGTTCCATTGTTAAAATCGTTGATCATTGATTTTCCGTATCGTTCTGCCAATTTTGGATCTTCAGACACAATTCTGGTCAAGTCATATTTTTCGTTGCAACCTTCCGTAAAAATTAAATTTTTATCCGGGTAAGCTTCATGAACAGCTTTTACATTATTATACATCGGAATGCCGTCTTTCCAGTCTTCATACCAATGGAAACCAATTCCCCACACGTATTTTGATGCTTCAGGATCATTTAAAATTACGTTGGCGCGTTGAAATAACAAATCACGGTTATGATCCCAAACTATAATTTTTTTATCACCCAAACCTTCTTTTTCCAAGGTTGGCCCCAAGTAATTTTTTAAGAAATCGCGTTCTTCTTCCGCAGTATAAATGCAAGATTCCCATCGTTGGGTTGCCATTGGCTCATTTTGAACGGTTAATCCCCAAATTGGAATTCCTTCTTTTTCGTAGGCTTTTATAAATTTTGCGTAGTAATTTGCCCAAGGTTGATAGAATTCAGGTTTTAATTTCCCGCCTTGTAACATATTGTTGTTAGTTTTCATAAAAGCAGGCGGACTCCAAGGACTTGCGTACATGGTTAATTTTCCGCCGGCAGCAGCAATGGCCAGTTTTGTAAACGGTAATCTAAATTGTTTGTCATGCTCAATATTGAAGGTTTTTAACTCGGCATCTCCTTCTTCAATATAGGTATAACTTCCGCTTGAAAAATCACAACTGTGAATAATAGTTCTTCCCAATGAATAGCCAATTCCTTTATCAACACTGTAATATGCTTCCATAAAACGGTCCTGATTTGCTTTTGACAACCTGTAAAAAGTTTCAGCAGAAGCATCGGTTAACGCAGCTCCAATTCCTAAAAAAGTTTGAAATTCTTTTCCAGGATCAACCAAAATAGCAGATTCTGTTTCCAAAGGTTGTTTAAAATCATTGAATTTTACAGAATCTGTCAGCGTTAATTTTAAATCCGTATTGTGGGCAGATGTATAAACTATTAAGGTTTTATGTTCATCATTTGTTACAATAGTTTCGGCTATTTTTGGGTCACTTTTTTTCTGGGTGCATCCAAAAATTGCTATTAATGCAAGAACTGTTAAGGTTATTTTTTTCATTTTATAAATTTTTGTAATTAACATTTTTACCAAACATAGGTTCCGGCAGAACCGCTATCTAAGGATGTTGTGATCCATTTTCCATTGTACTTTATATTAAAAAGGACAGCGACACTTCCATCATTTATAACAACTAAAACTTTTTTGCCGGCAGGCGTTTTAAAAGCGACATTGTGTAAATTTCCAACGATATTACTTCCAATTCTTATGGATCCTGTTGGAACAAATTTAGAAGCGTGGGCAATTATATAATAACCTACATTTTGCGTGTAGGAAGCGCTGCTATTTACAGTAATTCCTCCTTTACAAGTTGTGCAACCACCAGGTGTATGTGGACCAAAAGAAGCATCATTCGCTAAATTCCATTCAAGCGCCGTTTTACTCCAATTTCGCATAGAACCAACAACAACATTTTTTAGATGCCATTTTAAATCGCCGCTAAAATCGCCTGTACTCGGCGTATATTGTTCTGTAAAATATAAATCTTTATCGGGATGTGCGCTGCGAACCGTTGATAAAGCGCTGATATCACCAGCATATAAATGAAAAGCTGATCCAGAAATGAAAGATTTTGCCGCTGCATCATTCAAAACGGAAATCGGATAATCAGGTTTATCGCAATTGTGGTCGTAAATAATAATTTTTGTTGAAATGGTGGCTGTTTGAAAGGCGGGGCCAAGGTGGTTTTTTATAAAATCAGCCTGATCAGGAGCAAGCATTAGTAAGCTTGGATTATTTCCCGGGTGCAATGGTTCATTTTGAATGGTAATGGCATCAATATTAATGCCCTCTTCTTTCATTTTTTGGATATATTTCACAAAATACTGGGCATAAACGCCATAATATTTTTGTTGTAAACTACCGCCAATACTACTGTTATTGTCTTTCATCCAAACTGGCGGAGACCAAGGACTCCCCATTATTTTTATGGATGGATTGATGGCCAAAATTTCTTTTAACAACGGAATTAAATTCGTCATATCAGGAGCCAAGCTAAACTGCGTTAAGTTGATATCCGTTTGTCCTGCCGGCAAATCGTTGTATGAAAAAACAGAGGCATCCAAATCTGAAGCGCCAATACTTATTCTTAAATAACTTACTGCTATGGAGTTGTTATTTACCCCAAATAATTCTTGCAATAATTCTTGTTTTTTTGAAGCATTTAAGGAGTTGATAACTTGAGCACTTCCACCGGTAAGAGAAAAACCGAACCCGTCAACAGTTTGAAAGGTTTGGGAATCACTAATTTCAATATTCGGATAATTATTATAGGAATCGTTAAATGCCAAAATGCCTGATTGTTTTTGAAGTTTCACGGACTGGTCAGCTTTCGTAAGCCAAAAATCGACTTCATTTTCAATTTGAGGTGGAGGAATTATTGGATCATCATTTTCCCCATTGCTTGATTTGCTGCAATTTGATGCGGAAATTAAAAGTGCGATAATAAATAAAAATTTCATCATATTTAATATTTTGTGTTTCATTTTTTATATTTCAGTTTTACAAATACAGGAAAATGATCCGAAGGATATTTCAACTCTTTTGAATCACTTAAGATGCCGTATTTTTTAACTTTTAATTTGTTATTTTTTGAAATAAAAATATAGTCAATCAATAGGGATACAGGTTCATTATGATTAAAACCATTAAATGTTCCTGAAGGCCCAAAAGGTTTTTCTTCAGAAATATCCCTAGAATCATCCATTAGTTTTTTGAGTGAAATAATTCTTTGGGTAGTTGGTTCAGAATTAAAATCGCCCATAAAAATTACCGGATAATTTTTGGTATTTAATTCAGCTATTTTAGCAAGTATCAATTGTATTCCGTTGGTTCTTGCCAATTCACCAATATGATCTAAATGCGTATTGAAAACCCATAGATTTTTTTTTGTTTTTTTATCTTTAAATAGGGCATAGGTGCAAACTCTGTTATAGGCGGAATCCCAACCTTTGGAAACTTTGGATGGCGTTTGCGATAGCCAAAAAGTATTGGTTTCTTTTAGAATAAATCGGCCTTTTTTATAATAAATATTGGAAGATTCTCCATTTCCTTCGCCATCTCTTCCGATACCAACATAATTAAATTGAGGCAACGCATTTGCAATATCTATTACCTGATTTGGCTTTGCTTCCTGAACTCCAAAAATATCGGGTTCATAAAATTGAATTTGTGAAGTAAGAAATTCTTTACGAAATGGCCAGGCATTTTGACCATCAACTGCCACATCCAAACGAATGTTATAAGTCATTATATCTAACGACTGGGAATTTAAAATACTTCCTAACAACATAAAAAACAATAAAATAATTGATTTTTTCATGCTAGTTATTTTGTGTTGATTTTTTGTATATTCTAACATAGTCGATTACCATTTCAGACGGGAAAATGGTTTCATCAATTTCTCCACCCCAATTTCCGCCAATGGCAAGATTTAAAATCAAATAATAAGGTTTATCAAAAGGCCAGCCCTCATTTGTGGTCACTTTTCCGTTTTCACCTTTAAATGCTTCGTAAAACAAGTTGTTGTCGATATAAAATTGAATGCTGTCGGTTGTCCATTCAATACCGTATAAATGAAAGTCTTTAGAAACATCTTGTAGTCTTTCAAAATGGGTAACTTGCGTATTTTTTATATGGTTGTATAATTTGGAATGCAACGAAACGTGCACCATATTTGGATCTTTGCCAACGTGCTCCATAATGTCAATTTCTCCGCACAACGGCCATCCCTCCTCTTTTGTGCGAATGGTTTCAGGCAGCATCCAAATGGCAGGCCAAGTTCCTTTGCCTTCAGGCAGTTTTGCCATCACTTCAATTTTTCCGTATTGGATTAAGAATCGGTTGTAAGTGGTTAATCGGGCAGACGTATATTCCATATTTTCATAGACCTTTTTTAAAGCTGCAATATGCAACTTTCCATCTTTTACAAAAGAATTTTCGAACGAATTTTCCAAATAAATTTGTTTTTCGTTGTTGCCCCATCCGTGACCGCCAATATCATAATTCCATTTTGTGGAATCGGGTAAACCTGCATACTCAAATTCATCAGACCAAACTAATTTATAATCTTTGTAAGGCGTATTTTTATTATTTAAAGCTTGTTTATTTGAACCGCAAGCTGAAAAAAGTAAAAAAACGGACAGTAAAATAATTGGGTTGTATTTTTTTAAAAAACTCATTTTCAACATTGTTTTTTGATTGTTTCTTTTCAAATTAAAAAGAAGCATATAATCTTGAATTAATAAAATATTATTGATAAACTCTTACATAGTCAATTTCCATACTCGATTCTGTAAAAGCAGCATCAATACTACCACCAAAGGATCCGCCCATTGCAACATTTAAAATAATGAATTGGTTTGCATTAAAAGGCCAAGTGCTGCTATTTTTGGTTGATGGATTATACGTATAATGAACAACGCCATCAACTGAGAATGTCATTTTTTCACTTGTCCATTCAACAGCATATATGTGAAATGCAGTTGAAACATCAGCCAAAGTTTGTGATCCAACATTTGAGGTGTTTCCATAACTTGAAGGTGTGTGTAAGGCGCTTTGAACAATTCCTTGTCTGTTCCCTGCATGTTCCATAATGTCAACCTCGCCACAAGCTGGCCAACCGGCGGTTGAAATATTTGATCCCAGCATCCAAATTGCAGGCCAAGTTCCGCCACCTATCGGCAATTTGGCCCTAACTTCAACTTTGCCATATTTAAAATCAAATTTTCCTTGCGTTTTCATACGCGTGGAAGTGTATTCAGCACCTTGGTAACTTTCTTTTTTGGCTGTAATTTTTAGGATACCGTTTGCAATGCTCACATTGTCTGTTCTGTTGGTATAATATTGGGATTCGTTATTTCCCCATCCGCCAGCACCTGTATCATAGGTCCATTTATTGGTATTCGGACTGCCGGGAATATCGAATTCATCTGAAAAGATAAGACCTGAATTAACCTTTATGGTTATTGATATGTTTTTTGAAATAAATTTATCAGCCTTATAAGCTGAAACAAATACGTTATAATTGGTTATTCCTACACCTGTATAAGTGTAAGAAATTGAATTGGATGAAGTTTCTGCGGTATCTCCATTTCCAAAATTAATTTTATAAGAAGTGGCATTATCGGCTGAAAAGTTAAAAATAACTACGCCACTGCCATCTCCATTTGGATTGTTAGTGTTTACCCCAACAATATTTGCTGTGAGTGATAGGTTAGAAGGTGTACTTGTGTCTATTGGGTCGTTATCATCACCTCCGCCACAAGAAAATAAAAGGGTTGAAAATAATAAAACAGCGAAAATAATTTTGTTTGATTTAAAAGGGATAAGCATAATGTTTTTTTTGAATGATATATTTAAAATACCCAGAGCAAAATATGCTCTGGGCATTTAATAAACTTAAGTTTGTTTTTTATGGTGCTGGTTTAAATTTTAAAAACCATGAATTTCCAGTTTCAGTTCCTTGAACTCTCAAATACATATAGCTTGATGTAATTGCCAAAATTTCATATTCATCCTGTGTAGCACCATATCCAATATAGGTATTATGATCTGCTAATTTTATGCTTGTTTGTGTTGAAGGGTTGCTTAAAGGAATTCCAGTACTTGCAGGTATAAAATTAAAACCAGAAGTACCACCTGTATATTCTGAATAACAACCTTCATCACCACTCGCAGGTATTCCTGGAAGAAATGTTAAAGCACCAGTTTTAGTAAAAGCACCATCAGGAGCATCAACATTTAATGCAAATGTTCCATTGGTATTTTTAGTGAATTTAAATTTAGCTGTATAAAAACAATTACAACAAGCTACCTTTTCATCAATACCTGCTTCCCACCAAATTGGGGTAAAAGATGTCCAAGGCGCAACGCCTAAATGGCCAGTTACGTCTTTATCAACAATCCACGTTTTAGAGCTGTCATTTGTTAATGAAGTTACAAGTAATGGATCAGGAGCGAAATCACTTCTTACCGTTATATCTTTGGTTAGATTAGAAGATACGCCTCCTTTACCAAAAGCTACAATACTAATTCTATAGACATTTGTGCCAGGATCAGTAAATTTTTTAGTTGTGACGCCACCTGGTAATACCGATAAACTTACATTTCCATAGTCATCTAATTTATTATATCCTATGTGATAGGTGATTGCATTATCTGCAGTTATAGAAATATTTACTACACCAGAACCATCACCATCAGGAAAAGCAGTACTTTGACCAACAATTTCCGTATTTATTACAATATTGGCAGGAGCAGATAGGTCACCAAATTCGAAGGTTTCTACTTCACAACCAACAAAAAATGCGATTGTAATAAAAAGACTAATTATATATTTTATGTTTTTCATTTTTTATTATTTTATAATTACTTAACAAGTTTGAAAGACCAATATCCTGAACCATAAAATAGCACTAAGTTCATAGTATTTCCTCCATCAGAAAATGCAACATCATAGGTAATTGAACCTGGTGCATTTGCAGGACTAGATAATTCTCCACCATTATATGGTTTTGGAAGTCCTAAATAAGCTCCTGTACCTGTAACAGTAACAGTACCTTCTGTTTCATTATAAGAATACGTTGCTATTGCTGATCCGTTGTGAGGAGTTACAGGAGTTCCACAACCCTCAACACCTTGCCAACCTTCAATCCAAGTACTTCCATTTTGTACATTGCTAAATGATCCATTTGCAGCAAAAACATATTCATCATCAAAAAGACACGCTCTTGTTGTTACATCACCTGCACTGTTTCCCCACCAACTATAATTTCCAAGGGCAGGTCCTACTGCTAAAGCTCCAGCTTCTGGAGCTAATTTCCAGTTTCCAACAATTGGTGATACATCTCTAACAAGTTCAAAAGTCCAAAAACCTGCTCCGTAATAAAGAACTAAAGTCATTGTATTATTATTGTTAGAAAGCATTACGTCGTATGTAATTGAATCTGGAGCGTTTGCTGGTGAAGAAAGTTCTCCTCCAGAATATGGTTTAGGAATTCCTAAATAAGCTCCTTTTCCGGTAATGGTAAGTTTTCCGGCAGCTTCATCATAGAAAAATGAGGAAGAAACAGTTCCGTTATGCGGTGCTACAGGAGTTCCACAACCTTCAGTACCTTGCCATCCTTCAATCCAAGTAGAACCGCCTAACATATTTTTAAACGATCCATCGTTTGCAAATACATATTCATCATCAAAAAGACAAGCTCTTGTTGTTACGTCAGCAGCACTATTTCCCCACCAATCTCCGGAACCATAAGTTGGTCCCACTTTTAAAGCATAGGCTATTGGTGCCAATTTCCAAGATCCTGATAGTATAGATGGTGCTGATGGTGCTTTATAAAAATAAATGTTATCTACAAAGATTGTTCCTGTACCTTCAAATTTAAATTGATGAATATTGTCTAAAGCCAAACCTTGATCTGTAAAATATGACAAAGGAATATCAAAACTATTCCATTGGTCTGCCAATAGATTTAAAGTGTAGAATTTTTCGTTTGCCGCAGCTATTCCAACAGGAAGCGGGAAGAATTTTACATTATTGGCAACTGCCGACCAAACATCAATATGTAAAGTTTCCATTGAAGTTACATTTTGTGCTGTGCCAATTTGTATTCCTTGGTAATTTAAGTTGCTATATTGCAACATTGCATCACCATTCAAATCAAATGCAGTATAAATGGTATTTTGCCACCACCATGGATTAAAATCACTTCCTGCAACATTGGTATAAGCATTGCTAAAAATAGAAATATAATCTGTAGCAACTCTTCCTGGTTGAGTAGGTGCGGAACTAATAGGTTGTAAAATTTCGGTTACTGCAAAATCTGAAACAATAAATTCAACAGTAGCTATTGCAGCTCCTTTTAATACTACTTTTATAGTATATAAACCTGCATTGGCGTATTGATAAGAAACGGTATCTCCAACATTTGCTGACATAATGGTTTCAACGCCATTTTCAACAAAATATACTTCGAAAAATACAGCA
>CAMDPE010000091.1 GCA_945903795.1 Lutibacter flavus
AAAAGCATTAAGGATTCGGAAATTATTTGGCGGCGCTATGCGTCAGGCTGGATATTTGGCAGCTGCCGGTATTTATGCATTGGACAATCATATAGACCGTTTGGCCATAGACCATGCACGCGCAAAAGTGATTGGCGTTGCTCTTAAAAATTGCAAATTGGTAAAATTTGTTGAACCTATTGAAACCAATATTGTTATTTTTAACGTCATCGATTCCATCAATGAAGAAGATTTTATGGATCGTTTGAAAAAAGCCGGAATTTCTTTGATTTCTATGGGACAAGGTAAATTGAGGATGGTTACGCATTTAGATTTTACCGAAGAAATGCTTGAAATGGTGGTAAGTACTTTAGAAAATATTTAATTCGATATCATGATAAAATCAAACAAGTTAAAAGTTTTTTTGCTTTTTTTAGCCATAAGCACCTCCGGATTTTCACAATCTGAAATAGATAAAATATTGACTGAAATTTCTGTATCTCCTTCTGCGGAACGTATAGAAAAAGACATCATAAAATTGGTTGGTTTTGGAACACGTCATACCTTATCCGACACAATTTCTAAAACCAGAGGAATTGGCGCAGCGCGTCGTTGGGTGAAATCCACTCTTGAAGAAGTTTCAAAAAATTGCAATAATTGTTTGGAAGTAAGTTATTTGGGTGATTTGGTGAAAGCCGACGGAAGCAGAATTGTTACAGATACTAAAGTGGTGAATGTGATGGCAATTCAACGCGGTACAACTTACCCGAATCGCTATGTAATTATGTCTGGTGATATTGATTCCCGGGTTTCAGACCCCAATAATTTTACGTCAGATTCACCCGGAGCAAATGACAACGCCACTGGATTGGCCGGAACCATTGAAGCCGCACGTGTTTTGAGCAAGTATAAATTTCCGGTTTCCATTATTTATGTGGGATTTTCGGGAGAAGAACAAGGTTTATACGGTGGTAAGATAATGGCAAAATATGCCAAAGAAAATAATTGGGACATTATTGCTGTTTTAAACAATGATATGATTGGAAATATTGAAGGAGTTGATGGCGTAATTGACAACAGCACTTTTAGGGTTTTTTCTGAAGCCATTTCTGTTCAAACTACGGATAAAGAGCGCAATAGTATGCGTTTTTATGGTGGTGAAGTGGATGGAACTTCCCGTCAATTAGCACGTTATGTGGCTAAATTGGCCGAACAATATATGACCAATTTGAAACCAATTATGATTTACAGACTTGACCGATTTGGAAGAGGCGGCCATCACCGTCCTTTTAATGATGAAGGTTTTACAGGTGTCAGAATTATGGAAACACACGAAAATTATAACCGCCAACACCAAGATCTTAGGGTTGAAAATGGAATTAAATACGGCGATGTGCTGGAAGGTGTAAACTTTGAGTATGCCGCAAAATTAACCGCTGTAAATTGCTTGACATTGGCTTCATTGGCAGCTGCACCATTAGAACCTAAAAACGTGATGATTGCAGGAGCCGTTGAGCCATCAACCAGATTAAAGTGGGAAGATGTGGCCGATATAAATAGTATTGGCTATAAAATTTATTGGCGCGATACAACTTCCCCACAATGGCAATACAGCCGATTTGTTGGCAAAATAACCGATTATACTTTAAAAAATATTGTGATTGATAATTATTTGTTTGGCGTTGTTAGTGTAGGAGAAAATGGCGCGGAAAGTTTGGTTCAGTTTCCAAGAAAATTAATTCCAGCAGGGATGTAATTAAGTTCAAACAATACCGACTTATTTAAAAATAGATAAGGAATGAAGAAAATATTAATAATTTTTCTGGTTTTTGCATCAGCCAATATTGCTGCACAATCCATACTAACAAAAAAATCAAAAATGACAGATAAATTAGAAATTGCCACCTTGGCAAACGGTTGCTTTTGGTGCACGGAAGCTATTTTCCAACGATTAAACGGAGTAGAAAAAGTAACATCGGGCTATTCTGGAGGAAAAGTTAAAAACCCAACCTATAATGACGTTACTTCAGGAGAAACAGGTCACGCAGAGGTGATTCAAATACAATTTAATCCTTCAGTAATCACTTTTCAGGAAATTTTGGACGTGTTTTTTGCAACGCACGATCCAACAACGTTAAACAGACAAGGTTATGATGTAGGCACGCAATACCGTTCCGCCATATTTTACCATTCAACAGCACAAAAAGAAGTCGCCGAAACATTTATTAAGGCATTAACCGATGCCAAAGTTTTTGATAAAAAAATAGTGACGGAAGTTACGTCTTTTGACGCTTTTTATGAAGCGGAATCATACCATCAAAATTATTATAATAACAACAAAAATCAAGGTTATTGCGTTGCTGTGATCAATCCAAAATTGGATAAATTCATCAAAAAGTACAAGGATAAGTTAAAGAAGTAACTGTGATTAAAAGACTTTTTTTAACTAATTAGCTATGCGTAGAAAGTATCAATTGCTCTTGTTAAGTATTCTCTTTGATGGGTTGGGAATACTTTCTTTTGCAATACCTTTTATTGGAGAATTTTCTGATGTTGTTTGGGCACCGTTATCAGCATTTCTAATTTACAAAATGTATGGAGGAACTTTGGGAAAAGGAGTGGGAATCATATCTTTTGTTGAAGAAATAGGTGTTTTCGGAACCGATTTTTTGCCAACATTTACTTTAACGTGGATTTACAAATATCTCATTAAAAAGGAAAATTAATTAGGCTTCTTTATAAAATCGTTTAAAGCCCATTCTCGACAGTGTTTTTTTTGAAAAAGCAGAAAAGAATTTATATTGTCCAAAACAAAATCCAACCAATGGCAATGTAAATTGATAAATCATAAATATCAAAACAATTCTTACAGGCCAAAACAACCAAGGATTGGTAGCTTCTCTGTCTAAGCCTATTAAGTTTGTGAGTGGTTTTGCAACAAAGGCAGCAAAAGAACCATTTAACGAAAAAACGATAATGATTAATACCACTTGAAAGTTAGAAGTTAATCCCCAGCGCTGTTTTAATTTTTCCATTTTATATATTTTCGGGGCAAAAATACATTTATATTTCTAAACGAGAATAACGAAAATAGTGTTAATAAATTTACTGTGTACTATATTTATAATCAATATTTTAAAGTAAATACGTAGCGTAACTTCAATAAAAACCCCTTTTATTTGATCGATTATAAAATATTATGAAAAGACTTTCGTTTAATAATAAGTAATAATTTTAACAATGCAATTGCAATAAATTTAAACAAAAATAGTATTTATGAAGAAATTAATTATGATGTCAGTATTCCTTTTAGGAATTATTTTAACGGCAAAGGCCCAAGATATATCAAGAAACGCTATTGGTGTTCGATTGGGTGATAATGATGGTTTTGGTGGCGAAATATCCTATCAGCACGAATTGGGTGAAGCCAACCGATTGGAATTGGATTTGGGTTTTAGAAACAATAGTGATTCTGATGCGTTTAAATTAACAGGTATTTACCAATGGGTTTGGAATATTGACCAGGGATTTAATTGGTATGCAGGTTTTGGCGCAGGCATTGGATCTTGGAGCAAAGGTGATCGTTATTCAGGAACTGGTGATGATGGATTATTTTTAAATGCCGATGGAAATATTGGTATTGAATATGATTTTGATATTCCTTTATTAATTTCTTTGGATTTTAGGCCCGAATTTGGTTTAATTGGAGATTATGGAAAGGATACCGACTTAGATATTGCGCTATCTTTGCGCTATCAGTTTTAATTGTTTAAATATTCATAATGAAATGCGCCATTTGGCGCATTTTTTATTTATTGTCTTCAAATTTTTTTATCTTACCAAAAATTTTAAAACTTTTGAATGAAAAAAATAGCATTGCACTGGCAAATTTTGCTTGGAATGGTTTTGGGTGTTTTAGTTGGACTCATAATGACACAGTTTGATGGAGGAAGTGAGATTGTTAGGGATTGGATAAAGCCTTTAGGTACTATTTTTATCAATTCATTAAAATTAATTGCAGTGCCTTTAATATTGGCATCACTTATAAAAGGCGTTTCCGATTTAAAAGATATTTCAAAACTTTCCAAAATGGGAGGTAGAACCATCGGGATTTATATAGCAACCACAGTAATTGCAGTTTCAATAGGATTGTTATTGGTAAATATTATAAAACCAGGAAATTCTATTACCCCAGAAACAAGACAGGAATTGGTGCAGAATTACAGTGGCGATGCTGCAAAATATGCTGATGAAGCCATAAAACAAAAAGAAAGCGGTCCTTTGCAGGCTTTGGTTGACATAGTTCCCGATAATATTTTTGGCGCGGCTTCAGAAAATAAAAATATGCTTCAAGTCATCTTTTTTGCAATCTTTTTTGGTATTGGATTAATATTAATTCCTGAGAAAAAATCAAAGCCAGTCAAAAAATTCTTCGATGGATTTAATGAAGTCATCCTAAAAATGATAGATTTAATTATGCTAGCCGCACCATTTGGTGTTTTTGCCTTGTTGGCGGCTTTGGTGGTTGAGTCTCCAAGTATTGATTTATTTAAAGCCTTAATTTGGTACGCTTTTACTGTTATTTTAGGACTGGCAATAATGATTTCTTTTTATAATGGAATGGTATTTTTGGTTACTAAAAAAAGTCCATCATTCTTTTTTAAGGGAATTTCACCTGCGCAATTATTGGCTTTTTCAACCAGCAGCAGCGCGGCTACTTTGCCGGTAACAATGGAAAGAGTTACAGAACATTTGGGCGTTGATGAAGAAGTAAGCAGTTTTGTTTTGCCAATTGGCGCTACGATTAATATGGACGGAACAAGCCTGTATCAGGCTGTAGCAGCAGTTTTTATTGCTCAGGCTTTTGGCATGGATTTGTCTTTAGGAGTGCAACTGGGAATTATAGTTACTGCAACATTGGCAAGCATAGGTTCGGCAGCAGTTCCGGGCGCAGGAATGGTGATGCTGGTGATTGTTTTGGCGCAAGCAGGAATTCCTGAAGCTGGTTTGGCATTAATTTTTGCTATTGACAGACCCTTGGATATGTGCAGAACAACAGTTAATGTCACCGGAGACGCAACAGTTTCTATGATTGTTGCAAAATCATTGGGAAAACTTAATGAACCTAAAGTAAAAGATTGGGATGATACTTACAAGAATTAACAGCATTTACTGATGATTTCTGCTCAAAATTTTATGCAATAAACAACTACGACACAAACTAAATTTAAATTTATTTTTATTCTTCTTTATTTGCTATATTTCAACGTTTTTTAAAATGGTTATATGAAAAAAATAGCATTGCATTGGAAAATATTGCTCGGTATGGTTTTGGGTGTTTTAGTTGGACTCATAATGACACAATTTGAAGGCGGTGGAGAAATTGTGAAAGATTGGATAAAACCTTTGGGTACTATTTTCATCAATTCATTAAAACTTATTGCAGTGCCGTTAATTTTGGCTTCTCTAATAAAGGGCGTTTCCGATTTAAAAGATATTTCAAAACTTTCCAAAATGGGTGGGCGAACCATCGCGATTTATATAATTACCACTGTAATTGCTGTTTGCATTGGGTTATTATTGGTTAATATTATAAAACCGGGAGCTTCTATTTCTGAAAAAACCCGAAAAGAATTGGTTCAAAATTATAGTGGAGATACCGATAAATTTAAAGAAGAGGCATTTAAACAAAAGGAAAGTGGTCCGCTTCAAGCATTGGTAGAAATTGTTCCGGATAATATTTTTGGCGCCGCTTCAGAAAATAAAAATATGCTTCAAGTCATCTTTTTTGCTGTCTTTTTTGGTATTGGTTTAATTTTAATCCCTGAGAAAAAATCTAAACCTGTAAAAAAATTCTTTGATGGATTTAATGAAGTTATTCTAAAGATGATAGATTTAATTATGCTTGCAGCACCTTATGGTGTTTTTGCCTTGTTGGCTGCATTGGTTGTTGAATCGCCAAGCTTAGATTTGTTTAAGGCACTAATTTGGTATGCTTTTACCGTTGTTTTAGGCTTGTCGCTCATATTGGCTTTTTATACTGCGTTGGTGTGGCTTTTTACTAAAAAAACACCTTCATTCTTTTTTAAAGGAATTTCACCTGCGCAATTATTGGCTTTTTCTACCAGTAGCAGTGCTGCAACTTTGCCGGTAACTATGGAAAGAGTTACAGAACATTTGGGTGTGGATGAAGAGGTTAGCAGTTTTGTGTTGCCAATTGGTGCCACCATTAATATGGACGGAACAAGTTTGTATCAGGCTGTAGCGGCAGTATTTATTGCACAGGCTTTTGGAATGGAGTTGTCTTTATCGGTACAATTGGGAATTATTGTTACCGCAACATTGGCAAGTATTGGGTCAGCAGCAGTACCTGGTGCAGGAATGGTGATGTTGGTGATTGTTTTGGCGCAAGCAGGAATTCCTGAAGCTGGTTTGGCGTTAATTTTTGCTATTGACAGACCATTAGATATGTGTAGAACAACCATAAATGTTACAGGCGATGCGGTGGTATCGATGATAGTTGCAAAATCATTGGGAAAACTTCATAATCCTGAGGTAAAAGATTGGAATGATCATTATCAGAAAGAATAGTTTGGTATAGTTATGCTAAAAATCTGTTTTTTAATTTTGCAGAAGGAATCATGCAACTTTCCCTTTTTCCAAACCAATCATAACGGTTTTTTGCAATGAAACTGTAAATCCAGTCTCTTAAAAATTTAGGTATTATAATAAATGCGTAAAACACTTTAAATCCGCCATCTAAACGTTTGGTAATTTTAAGCGCAGCAGTCGATTTATCACATATTTTATAGCCTTCAACCAAAATTACAGTATCTTCATTCAAATTTTTTAAATTGAAATGTAACATTATTTCTTTTGCAACGTCTGATTGAAATGAAGCGAATAAAAATTGCGCTTTTTTATCGTGTTTAATCACAAAATTTACTGATGCATTGCAAAGGTTACAAACACCATCAAAAAGAATAATTGATTTGCTTTCAAAATTGTTCATTGCGCAAAATTATTGATTTAAATTTAAAGTTTCTTTTAACATAAAATTAATAACCACTCTCAACAACAATTTTTAATTTAGAAAAAATAATTACCAAATGATTAAGATTGAAAAACTTCATAAATCTTATCCAATAGGAAAAGGTTCTCTCCATGTGTTAAAAGGCTTGGATTTGCATATCAAAGAAGGTGAATTTGTATCCATTATGGGATCTTCAGGTTCCGGAAAATCGACATTATTAAATATTGTTGGTTTATTGGACGGCCACGATACAGGGAAATATTATTTAAACGGACAATTAATTGAAAATTTAGATGAGAAAAAAGCCGCAATTTTAAGAAATAAATTTTTAGGTTTTGTATTCCAGTCTTTTAATCTGATAAATTATAAAAGTGCTTTAGAAAATGTGGCGTTGCCTTTATATTATCAAGGAGTTGGCAGAAAGGAAAGAAATAAAATAGCCTTGCAATATTTAGATAAAGTAGGATTAAAAGACCGCGCGGAACATTTACCAAGTGAACTTTCGGGAGGTGAAAAACAACGTGTTGCCATCGCGCGCGCGCTGGTTACCAATCCAAAAGTAGTGTTGGCCGATGAACCAACAGGGGCGTTGGATTCAACCACAACACATTCGGTAATGGAATTGTTAAAGGAAATTAACAGAGAAGGGATGACCGTGTTTGTAATAACACATGAAGAAGATGTTGCGGAAGAAACAGACAGAATAGTTAGATTGAAAGATGGTGTTATCATTAGTGATGAAAAAGTAAATAAAAAAGTAACCATATAAATTATGTTCGATTTAGATCGTTGGCAAGAAATTTTTCAGACAGTTCGCAAAAATAAACTGCGAACCGCGCTTTCCGGCTTTACCATTGCATTTGCTATTTTGCTTTTTACCTTGTTGTTTGGTATTGGAAATGGCTTAAAACACACTTTTGAAAAACAATTTGCAGGAGATTCCCAAAATTCGATTTATATCAGATCAGGAAATACTACAAAACCTTATAAAGGATTACAAAGTGGACGGCAAATCCAATTTAGGAACGACGATTCTAAATTCATCAATGAGGAATTTGAAGAAAAAATTCAATTTTTTAGTCCGAATATTGAACGATTTGCGCAAGCATCCTACAAAGGAGAGCAAAATCAATATACAGTAAGAGGCGTTTATCCTGATTATTTGCCGCTGGAATCGGCCGTTATTGAAGATGGACGATTTTTGAGCGTGTTGGACATCAAAAATAAAGGTAAAGTAATTGCCATAGGAAAATTGGTTGAAAAAGATTTATTTGGAAATTTGTCGGCCTTGGGAAAAAATATTGTACTAGACGGACTTTCATACAGAGTGGTTGGTGTTTTTAGCGATCCTGGAGGCGATAACGATGAGCGTTTTATTTATGCGCCTTTTACAACTTTGCAGGGAATTTATAAACCAAACGATGAGTTGGACAGGTTTGGGTTAACCTTCAACCCGAAATTAAGTGTTGATGAAGCCATTGCATTTTCAAATATGTTAACACAAGTGCTTAAAGAAAAACATAAAATTGATCCTCGGGATCAATCCGCCATTCGTGTTCAGAATTACGCGGAAGGCGCCAAAAACGTGCAGCAATTTATGGGTGTTTTAAATGTAATTATACTTTTTATAGGAATAGGGACTTTGGTTGCCGGTGTAATTGGTATCAGTAATATTATGGTATATATCGTAAAAGAACGCACCAAAGAACTGGGCATCAGAAAAGCCTTGGGTGCAACGCCAAGTAATATTATCGGAATGATTATGATGGAATCAATCTTTATTACTGCTTTGGCAGGTTATACGGGATTGTTAATCGGTGTATTTGCTTTGAAAGCTTTAGGAGACAGTTTGGAAAAGTACTTTATTCTGAATCCGAGTGTAGAAACTTATGTGGTTGTTGGCGCAACAGTTGTGCTTATTATTGCAGGCACCATAGCAGGATATATTCCGGCTAAAAGAGCTGCAAGCATCAAACCAATAGTAGCATTAAACGACGAGTAATATGATAAAATTTTTATTTGATACAGATACTTGGCAAGAAATTTATAGCAGCATCCGCAAAAATAAAACGCGGACTGCAATTACCATTATTGGAGTTATGTGGGGTATTTTTTTATTGGTTGTTTTATTGGGCGCCGCAAAAGGCGTTGAAAACAATTTCAATAAATTATTTGGAAGTTTTGCCACCAACAGCGTGTTTGTTTGGGCACAACAAACCAGCAAACCCTTTAAAGGGTTTCAGGAAGGAAAAGCACTTACTCTTAAAATGTCTGATTTAGAGAGTATTAAAAAAGAAATTCCTGGGTTGGAATTCGTGGTGCCACGTCTTCAGGATCAGGCCTTGGCTGTAAATGATTTTAAATCGGGAAACTTCGGAATTTTTGGTGATTATCCGGAATTGGATGAAGTTCAGAAAATGGATATGGTTTATGGAAGGTTTATCAATCAAAATGATATTATTGAAAAGAAGAAAGTATGCGTTATTGAAGAAGAAATTTACAAACAGCTTTTCGATAAAGATGTACAACCTATAGGCACTTATATAAAAATAAATAATATCAATTACAAGGTTGTTGGTATGTATAAAAAAGGCCAAATTGGAGGCGGCGGTCCGCAAGGAAATATCCATATTCCTTTTACCACTTTTCAACAAGTGTATAATAGAGGAGATGATGTTGGTTGGATGATGATTACCGGGAAACCTGGATTTGACATCACCCAAATTGAAGCTGATGTAAAGTTATTATTGAAAAATTTACACAAAGTTCATCCGGAGGATGAAAGGGCATTTGGTAGTTTTAACTTAGGAAAAGAAATTGCAAAAGTGACCGGATTTATTACTGGAATGCAGTTTTTAACTTGGTTTGTTGGGATTGCAACCTTAATAGCAGGCGTATTTGCCATCGGAAATATTTTGTTGATTACAGTTAAGGAACGCACAAAAGAAATTGGAATAAGACGCGCATTGGGTGCTAAACCTTGGGAAATTAAACGTCAAATTATTTTAGAATCAGTGTTTTTAACGAGTATTGCCGGTGCATTGGGAATTATTTCCGGCGGATTGGTTTTAATGATTATTGATGCTACGCTGGGAAAAGGCGACGAAGCGGTTTTATCAAACCCAACAGTTGATATACCCGTAATTTTAATTGCGGCCTTAACCTTGGTGGTTTTAGGTACTTTAATAGGATTAATTCCTGCACATACGGCTGTTAGCATCAGGCCAATAGAAGCATTAAGAGAAGAGTAAACAATGAATAATTAACAAGTATAAAGGAATATTAAAATTAATAAATTAATAAATTTTTGAATCTTTCAATCTTTCAATTTTTAAATAAAAACTAATGAAAAAAACAATAATTTTTGGAGCAATAGCAGTAGCACTTATCGCTATTTTGGCTTGGTTTGGGGCAAAAAACAGTAAATCTCCCATTGAGTATGAAACAGAAAAGGCATTTATAACCAATATTGTCAGAAAAACGGTTGCTACGGGTAAAGTGATTCCTTTGGAAGAGGTAGAAATTAAACCTAAAGTTTCAGGAATTATTGATAATATTTATGTTGTGGAAGGCGCAAAAGTTAAAGTTGGCGACTTAATTGCCACCATTCGCGTTGTTCCAAATGTACAATCCTTAAATAGTGCTCAAGGTAGTGTAAAAACAGCGCAATTGGGCTTTAATAATTCCAAAACATTGTATGATAGAGATAAAAACCTTTTTGGGAAAGGTGTAATATCTAAACAAGAATTTGAAGCTACAGAATTAAACTTTAACAGATCAAAGGAAGAACTGAATAATGCTCAAAATAATTTAGATATTATTAGAAAAGGATCAGCTGCAGGAATGGGTAAAACAGCCAATACTTTTGTGAAGGCAGAAATTTCCGGAACTGTGTTAGAAATTCCTGTTCGTGTAGGAAACCAGGTGATTGAGAGTAATACCTTCAATGCAGGAACAACCATTGCTACAATTGCAGATATGTCTAAAATGATTTTTGAAGGTAAAGTTGATGAAGCGGAAGTTGGGAAAATTAAAAAAGGAACAGTTTTGGAAGTTTCGTTGGGTGCCATTGAAAAGAAAAAATATCCGGCAAAATTAAACTTTATTGCTCCAAAAGGTACTGAAGAAAATGGCGCGGTGCAATTTAAAATTAAAGGAGATCTTACATTGGATGAAGAATTTTTTGTGCGTGCAGGTTATAGTGCCAATGCTGATATCGTTTTGGAAAAGAAAGATAGTGTTCTTTCCATTAAAGAAGCCTTATTGCAATTTGACAAAAAAACCGAAAAGCCTTATGTAGAAATTAAAACAGGAGAACAAAAATTTGAAAGAAAAGATGTTGAGCTCGGTATTTCTGATGGGGTGAATGTAGAAATTTTATCAGGCGTTACCAAAGATGATGAAATAAAAATTTGGAATAAAACTTCTAAAAAAGAGGGTGA
>CAMDPE010000092.1 GCA_945903795.1 Lutibacter flavus
CTTGAATTTTGGGTTTGATACCGGTTATGAAACCAACGGTAATGCCAAAATAGTGAGTTCTGAATTAAATTTTTCCAATAATAAATATTTTGTAAATGCGGATGCCATCTATAGAAAATCGGATAATTATAAAGCTGGTGGAAATATGGAAATTAAGTATTCTCAATATGAAAAATACAATATTTCAACAGTGGCAGGTGCGAAAATTGGCAAGAATAGCGCTATTATTGGCGCAATTATCTTTGATAAAGCCTCAAATGTTGGCTATCCTGCTTTAACAATGGATGTTTCTTCAGAAAAAGCATTGATTACTTCATTAAGTTATCTTCAAAAAAATAGCCGTTCCGATGTAAAAGAATGGGAAACAAAACTTTATTTGAACACCATTACGCACGTGATGGACGACACAAAAAGACCGGATGTTCCTATTCATATGGATATGCCGGGCTGGAGTGATACTTATGGTTTTTATTCTAAATTGAAGGTTGAAAAATCCCGGCATTCGATGCTTTTTAATGTAAATGCCTATTACAATAAAGCCTTGGCGGAAATGACGATGTATCCAAATGATCCAAATGAAAATGAGATGTTTATGCTTACTTGGCCTGATGTGAGAACTTTTTATTCAGGTTTTTATGGGGAAGATAATTTTACGTTGAATAAAAACAGCAATTTAAAAATGACGGCTAGACTTGGTTTTCAAAACGAATCTATTGCTGATGATTTTGGATTGAACAGTTTGCAGATTTTTTATCCGAATTTGGATAAAAGTCAGCAAAGATTTTTAATGAACATTTCGACGCAGTATCAATATCAAATAAATAAATTTCAATTTTCAGGAAGTTTGGGTTATGGCGAAAGAGCGCCTTCCGTTACAGAAGCGTATGGATTTTATTTGTTTAACAGTTTCGATAACTATGATTATATAGGGAATCCATATTTAAATAGTGAAAAATCGTTGGAGATGAATGCTGCTATAAATTATTCAGGTAAAAAATTTAATTTTGGCGTTGAAGGCTCTTATTTTAATATTACAGACTATATTATTGGAAAATTGAATCCTGATTTTGACAGAATGACCATAGGTGCCGATGGTGTTAAAGTTCACACAGCTTTAAACAATGCCACTATATTAACTTCAAACTTAACCACTGAATATTCAATTTCTGATGCCATTAAATTGGACGGTATGTTAGGTTATAGTTTAGGGAAAGATCAAGATAAAGGAAATTTACCGTTGATAAGTCCGCTTAATTATAAATTAAAGCTGCATTATAAAAAGAATTTATTTGATGCGGAATTTGGGATGTCAGGAGCTGAAAAACAATTCAATTACAGCAGCGATTACGGTGAGGATCAAACCAATGCCTACACTGTTTTTAACACAAATGCATCTTATTCTTTTTATAAAGGTAAAAATAAAATTTTTATAAAATCGGGTGTGGAAAATATTTTCGACAGGTTTTATTCAACTTTTGCTGATTGGAAAAATATCCCCAGAATGGGAAGAAATATTTTTATCAATATTTCTTTTGTAATAAAATAAATCTAAATTTTGAACGCAGAATAAGTATGATTAATTGTTGATAAATACACTTACTTATTTGTTTGATGGAAACCACGGAAAATTCTTTTTTCGTGGTTTTTTTATGGATTTATTTTATTAAATTGCAGGGTATCACTAACAAACTTCCCATTATGAAAATCACCTTTTTAGGTCACTCAAGTTTAAGTATCGAAACAAAAGACAAAACACTGTTAATTGACCCTTTTATTTCTGGCAATGAATTGGCCAAAAACATCGATATAAACAAATTACGTGCCGATTATATTTTAATAACCCACGCACACCAGGATCATATTTTGGATGTTGAAACTATTGCAAAACGAACCGGTGCCACAGTAATTTCCAATTTTGAAATAGTCACTTATTTTGAAGGGAAAGGAATTAAAGGGCATCCAATGAACCACGGCGGAAAATGGACTTTTGATTTTGGGACAGTACATTATACAAATGCCATTCATTCAAGTTCTTTTCCTGATGGAAGCTATGGCGGACAACCAGGTGGTTTTGTTATTGAAACCAGCCATCGCCGCATCTATATTTCCGGCGATACCGCTTTAACTTATGATATGAAATTAATTCCTCAGGTAATAGGCGAACTCGATTTGGCAATTTTACCGGTAGGCGATAATTTCACGATGGGTGTGGATGAAGCAATTATAGCGTCTAAATTTTTAGGATGCAATAAAGTTTTGGGCGTTCATTTTGACACTTTTGGCTACATAAAAATAGACCATAAAGAAGCTTTTGAAAAGTTTGCGAAAGTAAAAAAAGAGCTCATTTTGCTTGAAATTGGTGCCAGTATAAAATTATAGACAAATAAATTTTAGCTTTAATTCTGATTTATGGCAGCATTTTTTTGTTGATTCATAAGCCATTCTTTTCTTAAATCTTCAGAAAGCAAGCCTGATCCGTCGTGTTTCCAGCCTGGAGGTTTAATGAAATAGCCAAGTTTTTTTGCTAAAGAAGTTTTTGCTGAAAAGGCATCTTTAAAAACTTCAATCCATTCGTGAAATGCAATTTTTATGGGATTGTAGGTGTTGATGTTTGAATGCAATCCATAAACAACTTTTTCATCATTTAACTCAGGTTGAAAAGTGCCAAATAATCTGTCCCAAATAATGAGAATTCCTGCATAATTTCTGTCCAAATACAAAGGATTTGACCCATGATGAACACGGTGATGCGAAGGCGTGTTAAAAACAGCTTCAAACCAACGAGGCATTTTGTCAATTAATTCCGTATGAATCCAATACTGATAAATTAAACTGACCGCCATCTGGGTAAAAATCATCAAGGGATGAAAACCGAATATTGGCAAGGCCAGATAAAAAACAAAACTAAAAAATCCTCCCGTCCAGGTTTGTCGTAAAGCGGTGCTTAAATTGTATTTTTGTGAGGAATGGTGAATGATGTGCGAAGCCCAAAAAAACCGACTTTCGTGCCCAATTCTATGAAACCAGTAATAACAAAAATCATCGGCAAACAAAATCAACAGCCAGGCCCACCAAACAAAAGGAATGGTTGCTATTCTAAAATTTTCGTATAAAAAAGTGATCACAAAAACCACAATTATTTTGCTTAACAAATTAACCAAAACATTGCCAACGCCCATAGATAAGGAAGCAAAAGTATCTTTGATGTTGTAGCTTTCAGGATTTTTTTTGAAAATGGCAATGCTTTCAATAATCACTGTAAGGATAAAAAAAGGAATCGCGTAATAAATTAAATTCGGTATCTGCGGTAGCTCCATAAAACAGGTTTAATTTCTTTTGCCAATATAAAATAAATTTTCAAATAGTTGTATCTTTCCGCTTTAATAATATGAATGAAGGCATTTTTTCAAAAATATATCCTAAATTTTAAACAGGCAAGCGGCACCTCAAGAGGTGTTTTGCGCACTAAGGAAACCTATTTTTTAAAATTGGTTGATGGCGATAAAATTGGTTATGGAGAATGTGCCGTTTTTAAAGGATTGAGCGCAGACGACAGACCAGATTATGAAGATAAGCTGGATTGGATTTGCCAAAATATCAATCAAAATTTAGATGAATTATTGATAGAGCTCATAGAATTTCCCTCCATTCAATTTGGTTTAGAACAAGCTTTTTTATCAGTAAAGGGCGAAAATCCGTTTGAATTGTTTCCTTCTAAATTTACCAAATCTGAAGATGCCATAAAAATAAACGGTTTAATTTGGATGGGAACTGAAGTGTTTATGCAACAGCAAATCAGGGAAAAATTGGATGCTGGTTTTTCAACTCTCAAATTAAAAATAGGAGCCATCGATTTTGAATCGGAAATTTCGCTGCTGAAAAGCATCCGAAATGAATTTTCTTCCGAAGAAATTGAAATAAGGGTTGATGCAAATGGCGGTTTTCTTCCTTTAGAAGCCTTGGACAAATTAAAAAGATTGTCGGAACTTAATCTTCATTCCATTGAGCAACCTATAAAACAGGGACAAATTGATGAAATGGCTGAATTATGTTCAAAATCGCCATTGCCTATTGCGTTGGATGAAGAATTAATCGGCGTTTTTGATGTAACGAAAAAGCAGGAAATAATACAAACAATAAAACCGCAATACATTATTTTGAAACCCAGTTTGGTGGGCGGATTTAAAGGAAGTGCGGAATGGATTCAGCTGGCTGAAAAACAACATATTGGCTGGTGGATTACCTCGGCTTTGGAAAGTAATATTGGGTTGAATGCCATTGCACAATGGACTTACACCTTAAATAACAACTTGCCTCAAGGCTTGGGAACCGGAAGTTTGTTTACCAACAATTTTGAAAGTCCGCTAGCCGTAAAGGGAGAGAATTTACATTACAACAACAAAATTAAATGGAACGTTAAATTATAAAAATGAAATTTATACAACAAGCATACAAGGGAAACAATGAGTGGGTTGCTTATTTGGGCACTTTAATGTTATTGATTTTTGGCTGGCAAATTATGGGATATATTCCTTTATCGCTAGTTGCCTATATTTATGCAGGTGATATGGAAACATTTACGCTGTCTGCAGCCAAAAGTTTTGCTGATTTAGGGATTGACGCAAATTTGTATCTTTTATTGGTCATTGCTTCTTTTTTGTTCGGATTGGTGTTCTTGTTTTTGGGCATAAAATTAATTCATAAAAGAAAAATAGTGACGCTAATTACCAGCAGGGAGAATGTTGATTGGGGACGGTTTTTCTACGCGTTTTCAGTTTGGGCAATTGTTGGACTTTTTATGGTGGCAATTGGTTATTTTATGGCACCCGAAGATTATGTTTGGAATTTTAAAGCCATCCCGTTTTTTACTTTATTGCTTATATCGTTCTTGTTTTTACCTATCCAAACCAGTATGGAAGAATTATTGTTTCGGGGGTATTTAATGCAGGGATTTGGAACCTGGTTTAAAAATTCTTTTGTGCCGCTCATTTTAACTTCCGTGATATTTGGTTTGTTGCACGGAATGAATCCGGAAGTTGAAAAATTGGGCTGGTTTATTATGGTGTATTATATCGGAACAGGCTTGGTGCTGGGAATATTCACTTTGATGGATGAAGGCACGGAACTGGCTTTGGGTTTTCACGCGGCAAACAACATTGTTGCTGCGGTTTTGGTTACAACAAATTGGACAGTTTTTCAAACCGATGCACTATTGGTGGATATTTCCGAACCTTCCATTGATTGGGAAATGTTTGTCCCGGTATTCATATTGTATCCGCTGATTTTGCTGTTGTTTTCAAAAAAATATGGATGGACAAACTGGAAAGAAAAATTAACCGGCCGCGTATTTAAACCTTTGGAACTTAAAGAAGACGAGTTTATTGCTTAAAGCCTCTAACCCTCGAAGGGTGAATTAATATTGGATTGAAAACAATTTTAACTCATAATAGACAATTATACAATTAAACGTTTAAACAAATAAACGATTAAACCATTGAAAAATAATACATTTCATAGCGCATTTAAATTACAGGGAAAATCATTTAATTCCAAGGAAGAATTGAGCGATTTTTCTAAAGAAATTTCTGCGGATGTAAGTTATTTTTTAAGGAATTGGTTTGATGAGAATTCTTTTGTTGAAGTAAAAACTTCAGGCTCCACAGGAAATCCGAAAATCATTAAGCTTCAAAAAACCCATATGATACATAGTGCCAAAGCAACAGGCGACTATTTTAATTTACCCGAAAATACAACAGCATTGTTGTGCATGTCTACCAATTATATTGCCGGGAAAATGATGTTGGTTCGGGCGCTAACGTTGGGCTGGCATTTGGATGTTGTAGAACCAACATCAAAACCGTTAAAAAATAGCGATAAAACTTACGATTTTTCTGCCATGGTTCCTATGCAATTGCATAATTCATTAAAAGATATTCATAAAATAAAAAAACTGATTGTCGGCGGCGGAACGGTTTCAAATGAATTATTAAGTAAAATCCAGGAGGTAAAAACCGAAATTTTTGCCACTTACGGAATGACGGAAACCATTACGCACATTGCCGTTAAAAAGCTTAACGTCATTGCGGGCGCAGTCGAAATATGTAATTATAAAATTCTTCCGAACATCAAAATTTCTATTGATGATAGAGGCTGTTTGGTGATTGAGGCGCCAACAATTTCAGCCGAAAAAGTGGCGACCAACGATTTGGTTGAACTCATTTCTCCAACTGAATTTAAATGGCTTGGAAGAATTGATAACGTGATTAATTCGGGCGGGATAAAATTAATTCCTGAGCAGATTGAAGAAAAATTAGCCGAAATTCTAAAAAATAGGTTTTTTGTTGCAGGAATTTTTGATATTGTTTTAGGAGAAAAATTGATTCTGATTTATGAAGGTTCCAAAAAATTTGATTTGCTAAAAGAAATTCAGCATTTACAAACACTTTCAATTTATGAAATTCCGAAGGAAATCTTTTTTTTAGAAAAGTTTATAGAAACAGAAACAACTAAAATTGACAGAACAAAAACGTTGGGTTTGTGTACGATTGATTAAATATTTCAATTTATTTAACAAAACTTAGAAATATCTACTGAATATTTTAACCAAAACCACCACCTTAACACCAATTAAACCAGAATAAAACCAAATGGGTGTTTTGGCGGTTTCTTTCAATTCATAATAAGCCAATTTTATGGCCATTGGCATTTTTGGCAATTCAAAGGTATGATGGCAATTTGTGCAAACAGAAGCTCCATATTTTCCTCCTGATATAAACGGTATTTGAAAAATATGGTTGTAAATACCTAATACAGAGATTCTTGTAGTATTTTTTGATAGGCAGTTTGGACAAATAATCTCCTCGTGTGTTTTTTGTTTCAATTCTGAAGATTTTTTGCCGAACAATTTCATCATAAATTACATTTCCATTGAGTGATAAACGTTTTGAACGTCATCATCTTCATCCAAACGTTCTAATAATTTTTCAACATCGGCTTGTTCTTCTTCAGAAAGTTTGGTTGTGGTGGTAGGAATTCTCTCAAAACCTGAGGAAAGAATTTCTATATTATTTTCTTCAAGATATTTTTGGATGGCACCAAATTGTTCAAAAGGCGCATAAATCAAGATTCCTTCTTCATCTTCAAAAACTTCTTCTACATTAAAGTCGATCAGTTCCAATTCAAATTCTTCCAAATCCATCTTCAGGTCATCAGCTTTTATCAAAAAATTGCAAGTATGGTCAAACATAAATACTACGGATCCTGATGTTCCAAAGTTCCCGTTGCATTTGTTAAAAGCTGCTCTCACGTTGGCAACTGTTCTGTTGTTATTATCTGTTGCAGTTTCAATCACAAGTGCAATTCCGTGCGGTGCGTAACCTTCAAACAACACTTCTTTATAATTGGCAGTATCTTTATCGGTGGCTTTTTTAATGGCGCGCTCAACATTTTCTTTAGGCATATTGGCTGCCTTGGCATTTTGGATAACCGCCCTTAAACGTGAATTGGCTTCCGGATTTGGCCCGCCTTCCTTTACTGCCATCACAATATCTTTACCAATTCTGGTAAAAGTTTTTGCCATAGCCGACCATCTTTTCAATTTTCTTCCTTTTCTGAATTCGAAGGCTCTTCCCATACTGTTTTCTATATTTTTATGTGTTGCAAATGTAATTATTACAAAAGGTATTTACAATTTTTTAAACCTGAATTATCCCTAAATTGAATTGTTTTTCAATGGGTGCGTGATTTGCGGCTTCAATTCCCATGCCAATCCATTTTCGGGTGTCTGTCGGGTTGATAACACCATCGGTCCACAAACGCGCTGCTGCATAATAGGGCGATGTTTGTGTGTCGTATTTCTGCTGAATGTGTTCAAGTATTTTTTGTTCTTTTTCTTTGGTAATTTCTTCCCCTTTATTTTTTAGCGAAGCTGTTTCTATCTGCAACAACACTTTTGAAGCCTGTTCGCCGCCCATTACCGCAAGTCGGGCAGAGGGCCAGGCTACAATTAGTCGGGGATCATAAGCTTTGCCGCACATGGCGTAATTTCCTGCACCGTATGAATTTCCTATTACCACTGTAAATTTCGGAACAACAGAATTGCTCACCGCATTTACCATTTTGGCGCCATCTTTTATAATGCCGCCGTGTTCGCTTTTGCTGCCAACCATAAATCCGGTAACGTCTTGTAAAAACACCAACGGAATTTTCTTCTGATTGCAGTTGGCAATAAATCGGGTTGCTTTATCAGCAGAATCCGAATAGATGACACCGCCAAATTGCATTTCTTTGTTGGCATTTTTAACCACTTTTCGTTGGTTGGCCACAATGCCAACCGCCCAGCCTTCAATTCGTGCATAGCCGCAGATGATTGTTTTCCCGTAGTCTTTTTTGTATTCCTCAATTTCCGAATTGTCGACCAAACGTTTGATGATTTCCAGCATATCGTATTGGTCTGTTCTTGTGGCGGGCAAAATTCCAAAGATTTCTTCAGGGTTTTCAATCGGATTTACCGTTTGAATTCTGTTAAAACCAGCTTTGTTATAATCACCAATTTTATCAATAATATTTTTTATTTTATCCAAAGCATCATGATCATCAGTGGCTTTATAATCTGTCACGCCGCTAATTTCTGAGTGTGTCGTTGCGCCACCCAAAGTTTCGTTGTCAATATTTTCGCCAATGGCAGCTTTTACCAAATAGCTTCCGGCCAAAAATATACTTCCTGTTTTATCAACAATAATTGTTTCGTCGCTCATAATGGGCAAATAGGCGCCACCGGCAACACAACTTCCCATAACTGCAGAAATTTGCGTAATTCCCATACTGCTCATAACGGCATTGTTTCTGAAAATTCTTCCAAAGTGTTCTTTATCGGGAAAAATTTCGTCCTGCATAGGCAAATAAACACCGGCGCTGTCCACCAAATAAATGATGGGCAACCTATTTTCCATGGAAATCTCCTGGGCACGCAAATTCTTTTTTCCTGTAATGGGAAACCAGGCCCCGGCTTTTACCGTTGCGTCATTGGCCACAACAATGCATTGTTTTCCTTTGATATAGCCTATTTTTACGATAACGCCGCCCGACGGACAACCGCCGTGTTCTTCATACATTCCTTCACCAACCAAAGCGCCAATTTCAATGGAATCGCTCTTGGCGTCGAAAAGATACTCGATGCGTTCTCTTGCTGTTAACTTTCCGTTGTCTTTGTGCTTTTCTGTTCTTTTTTCGCCACCGCCTTTGTAAACTTTTACAAGTTTTCTTTTCAATGCCGCCAATTGAAGTTTATTAAAATCTTCGTTTTTATTAAAGTTTATGTCCATGTTAATTTGATCTTTTGAAGAGGTGCTAAAGTACAAAATGTATGTGAAACCTCCTTATTTAAATACCCTGACAATAAATACCTAGGTAAATAAAAAAAAATGATTTATATTTGCACCAGAAATTAAATTTAAGACACAAAAAATGATAAAAAATATCATAACCATTGGTGGCAGTTCAAGTAAAAATTCAATCAATAAAATGTTGGCAGAATATGCGGGCGAATTGCTGAAAAATGTAACATTAACAAAGGTTGATTTAAATGAATTTGAAATGCCGCTGTTCTCGGTCGATTTGGAGAAAGAAAAAGGATTTCCAAAAGGCGTATTGGAATTGAATGAGGTGATTGAAAAAGCAGACGGATTTGTCATCTCATTGGCCGAACACAATGGCGCCTATTCCACAGCTTTTAAAAATGTATTTGACTGGCTGTCGAGAATCAATGGCAAGGTATGGCGAGATAAACCTATGTTGTTGTTAAGCACTTCGCCGGGAATTCGTGGCGGACAATCGGTTTTGAACATTGCTTTGGATCGATTTCCTTTCAATGGCGGAAATATTGTGGGAAGCATGCCTTTTCCTTCATTTAATGAAAATTTTAAAGAAGGAGAAATTGTGAATTCCTTGTTAAAAGACAATCTTCAAATGCTGGTTGATCAATTTGAAAAAGTAATTTAGTGATGGGAGATATTTCAAAAGATATTAATTCTAAGTTTCCAAATGAACGTGTAAAAGCGCTCATCAACATAAAATATACTGCAAATTGGCTAAATACTATGGGAAATGAATTTTTAAAAACTTCCAAAATTTCCAATCAGCAATACAATATTTTAAGAATCTTGAAAGGTGCAAATGAAGCGGTAACGGTGAATATGGTGAAGGACAGAATGATTGAAAAGTCTCCAAATGCTACACGTTTGATGGATAAATTGTGCGATAAAGGTTTGATTGAAAGAACCCGATGCGAGAATGACAGAAGGGTTGTGTATGTGAAAATTTCAGAAAAAGGCATGAAATTATTGGATAAAATTAATGTTGATGAGCTTGGTAAACCTATGAATGCAATTTCCGAAGAAGAAGCAAAAATATTGAATGCAATTTTAGATAAAATAAGATAAAATGAAAAAAATAATATATAAAGCAGCAGATAGAGGCAAAGCCAATTACGGCTGGCTGGAGGCAAATTATTCCTTTAGTTTTGCAAATTATTATGATTCTGAAAAGGTAAATTTTGGTGCGTTACGAGTGTTGAACAATGACACCATTCAAGGCGGAATGGGTTTTGGAACGCATCCGCATGACAATATGGAAATCATTACCATTCCTTTAAAAGGGTCTTTGAAACATAAAGATTCTATGGGAAATAAATGGATTGCCATTGAAACAGGAGAAGTGCAGGTGATGTCGGCAGGAAGCGGTTTGCAGCATTCCGAAATGAACAATTTGCTAAATGAAGAAATAGAATTGTTTCAAATTTGGATTTTTCCTGATAAAAATGATGTGAAACCAAGATATGAACAATTAAAATTTGATTCTTCAGAAAGAAAAAACAAACTTCAAATTTTGGTTTCTTCTATTGATGACGATGTGAAAAATACGTTAAAGATTCATCAGGATGCGCTGATTTCCAGCATCGATTTGGATGAAAATTCAGAGTTTAGCTACACACTAAAATCCGAAAATCACGGATTGTATGTGATGGTTGTGGAAGGTGAAATCAACATCGACAATGAAATTTTAGGAAATAAAGATGCCATGGGGATTTCGGAAACCAAAAATATTAATATGAAAGCCGAAAAATATTCAGAATTGCTTTTTATTGAAGTGCCGATGCAGTTTTAGGAATAATCGGTTAAAAGTTGTTGCACGGTTTTGGCAATTTCTTCATTTTTGGCAATCTTTTGAAGTTCTATTGGTTCGCAAACCCTTACTTCGCAATCGGTAATTGGACAACGTTCACAAGTAACGCCGACTTTTTTTGATTTAATGCCAGCATCATCTATAAAGTTGATTTTACTTGTTAACAATGGTGAAATCAGCAAACCAATACTGATGCTGCGATTGTGATTTTCTTTAAAAGGATCTTTGGTGGCGCTTGAAATTACTAGG
>CAMDPE010000093.1 GCA_945903795.1 Lutibacter flavus
ATCTATAATTTTTGCCAACACATTGGGCTGTATAAAGCCCTGACGAAAAGTATCGTCGGTTTCGTAAAATGTACCAATAACACTCGCCTGGCCAACGCTTTGCTGCACCACATAAGTTTTATTGTTCGCCGAAATGTTTTCCGATGAACCGGCAAAGCCTGTGGTGGCTCTTACCAAATAATTGCTGGAGGTGTTTTGGGCCTGACAAAATTGCATAAACACCAAAAAGATAGCACTTGCAAAAAGTAATTTTTGTTTCATTATTAGTTGATTTATTTAAAAGCTCAAATAAAATCAACCCAATTTAATGCGAAGAAAATAAGGAAACTTAGTTCGTTTGTTTGTAAATGTATATAAATTAAAGTGATAAAAGTCACAATTATATTAATGGCGTGGTTAATGGTTAAAATGGTATGATTAAAGTGTTTTTATGGAATTTTTATTTTAGTCAAAGAGAACTTAAGGAAGCATATAGTTCAAAAAATGAGTTTTAAATATTGCCATTTTAATTTGACAAAAAAGTAATATCTAAAATTTAAGACTTTCCAATCTGAAGAAATATTTACATGATAAATATACATAAAGAGTGGTAGGCGGCATTGTTTATTTTGAACTTGCTCCTGCCCACCCGTATTTGGTTTTAAAAGATTTAATTAAAATTGCACATCCTGAATTGTTAAAAGACTATGAATTAAATTTTTATGAAAGATTAATGTAAGTTTACAATTAAAAAGTTTGAATGCTAAAAGTTAGAAAATTTCTGGTATCGTGCTGTCTTTTTTCTGTTCTCTATTCTATTTACTTAAAAACTTAAAACAACTTTATTTGCCCTGCTTCATCTGCCGGATTTTCATTTCCCGAATCTAAATCATCATCAGATGTATCCACATTATTGTTAATGATTTCTTCATCATTGACTTCAACTTCTTCCAAAATAGGAGGTTCGTAAAGCAACGGTTCTAACATATTCACCTGTTTAATTTTGTCGGCAGTCAGTTGATTTCCTTGTGCTTTTATGCCCTTAATTGAGATGAATTCTTCAAAATTTAAAAGGATTGGCTCCAAATTTCGTTTTGAAAACAGCACTTCTGCCATAGGCCGGTATTCTGTGGCTACAATCTCCAATTGCGATTTTGGATGTTCAGAAATAAAGACTTCTTCCTTATTCGGATTGTCGATCATAAATCGTTTTACAAAATATTTTTCCTTGTCTCCATCATAATAAATCACGGAAATCGGTTTTTCCGGAACCCATTTCTCCAACACAATCATATCGCTTTCAAAATGCGTGGAAAGTTCTGGTTTTACGGTTTTAATGATACCCTTCTGGTTGATGATTAACAGTCTGTCTTCGGGTTTAAATTCGCCCAATAATTCCCCTCTTTTATCAACATTTAAGCGTTGTACGGTTTCATCAAACCAAATTTTTCGAGGTTTCAAGGTTGAAACACCTTCCGATTTCAATTCGATTTTTTTGATGGCGTGTTTTGAAACGATATTTCCTCTGGAACTTCGTCCTTTGATGGCCAAATCTGAAAAATCAATATCCCATTTCAATTTTTTCACGCTTCCTGCGGCGCGCAAATTAATGGTGATTGTTTCTGCCTCTCCATTCGGATTCTCAGTGAAATAAAGTACCTGAGAACTTTTATTTCCTGAGGTTAAATCATATTCTTTATCACGCGTTACCCCAGTAACATTGAATCGTTTTATGTAACTCGGTCCGTTTTTGCCGTCTCTGTAAATCATATTGTAAACGGTGCGCGTATCGCTCTTTTTAAATACTGCCACGTGAATAATATCTTTTCCCACAAACGTTTTTGCATCAACTTTTGTAACCAGCATTGTTCCGTCTCCTCTAAAAACAATCACATCATCAATATCGGCGCAGTCGTCAATATATTCGTCTTTTTTTAATGAAGTTCCCACAAAACCCTCTTCCCTGTTTACATACAATTTCGTGTTTCTCATCACCACTTTTGTGGCAATAATATCGTCGAACAAACGAATTTCTGTCAAACGCTCTTTCCCTTTCCCGTATTTTAATTTTAGATTTTTAAAATAGTCAATGGCAAATTCAATGATATTGGCTAAATGCTTTTTGACTTCTTCAATTTTTTCTTCCAGACTTTCTATAAATTGTTTGGCTTTGTCTATATCAAATTTGGATATTTTCTTGATGCGAATTTCTGTCAAACGCACAATATCTTCTTCAGTAATCGGACGTTTTAAATGTTTTATATGTGGTTTTAAACCTTCATCAATCGCTTTAATTACACCTTCCCAAGTATCCTGATCTTCAATATCTCGGTAAATTCTGTTTTCAATAAAGATTCGTTCCAATGAAGCGAAATGCCATTGCTCATCCAATTCATTTAATTGAATTTCAAGTTCCAGCTTTAATAATTCTACGGTATGATTTGTTGATCGAATTAAAATTTCTGAAACCCCTATAAAAACCGGTTTATTATCGTCGATCACACAACACAAAGGCGAAATCGGATTTTCGCAACTGGTGAAAGCGTAAAGCGCATCAATGGTTTTATCGGGTGAAATGCCGCTTGGCAAATGCACCAAAATTTCAACATTGGCGGCTGTATTGTCTTCTATTTGTCTGATTTTAATCGTTCCTTTTTCGTTTGCCTTTAATATGGAATCGATTAAAGTTGATGTGGTTGTTCCGAAAGGAATTTCGGTAATAACCAATGTTTTTTTATCAAGCTGGCCAATTTTTGCCCTAACCCTGATTTTTCCTCCTCTTTTTCCGTCATGATATCCAGTAGCATCTGCAATTCCGCCAGTTAAAAAATCTGGAATCAGCGTAAAAGGTTTTCCCTTTAAATGTTTTATGGAAGCATCTATCAATTCATTAAAATTATGAGGCAAAATTTTTGTTGAAAGTCCGACCGCAATTCCCTCTGCGCCTTGAGCCAGCAACAACGGAAACTTAACGGGTAAATCTATCGGCTCTTTTTTTCTGCCATCATACGAAGATTGCCAATCCGTAGTTTTTGGATTGAAAACCACCTCCAAAGCAAATTTCGACAGACGAGCTTCAATATAACGCGCTGCTGCAGCACGGTCACCGGTTAAAATATTTCCCCAGTTTCCCTGCATATCAATCAGCAATTCTTTTTGGCCCAATTGCACCAAAGCATCTGAAATTGAAGCGTCACCGTGCGGATGGTATTGCATGGTATGTCCAACAACGTTTGCCACCTTGTTGTAGCGTCCATCATCCAAATCCTTCATAGAATGCATGATTCGGCGTTGAACCGGTTTAAAACCGTCTTTTAAGGCAGGAACGGCACGCTCTAAAATAACATACGAAGCATAATCCAAAAACCAGTCTTTATACATTCCTGTAACCTTGGTAATGGTTTCCTGATTTCCGAATTCCTCGTTGATGTGTTCTTCTAAATGTTCGTTTTCGTTGTTGTCTTCTTCCATAGTGTTCGATCCAAAATCCTTTATAAAAAATATTAAAAATTAAATATTAAATATTAAAAGTTTTTTTTAGACATTAAGTTTTAATAATAAAAGTTCAAAAATATCATAAACACCTCATTATTATATTTTTATATTTAATATTTTATATCAAATATTCTCTTCAATGATATCCAATTCAAATTTTAAATTTTCTATGATAAACTTTTGGCGGTCGGGTGTGTTTTTTCCCATATAAAATTCCAGCATTTTATCGATAGACATTTCTTTATCAAGCATTACGGGATCCAAACGAATACTATCGCCAATAAAATTAGCAAATTCATCGGGTGAAATTTCTCCCAACCCTTTAAATCGGGTAATTTCTGGTTTTCCTTTTAGGGAATTAATTGCATTTTGTTTTTCTTCAGGTGAATAGCAATAAAAAGTCTGTTTTTTATCTCGCACCCTAAACAGCGGCGTATCCAAAATATACAAATGGCCTTCTTTGATTAATTCAGGGAAAAATTGCAGAAAGAAAGTGATTAACAGCAAGCGAATGTGCATTCCGTCAACATCGGCATCAGTTGCAATCACAATATTGTTATATCGCAGGTCTTCTATGGATTCTTCAATATTTAAAGCCGCCTGCAACAAGTTAAATTCTTCATTTTCATAGACGATTTTTTTGTTCATTCCATAGGAATTCAAAGGCTTCCCACGCAAACTGAATACCGCTTGCGTATTTACATTCCTTGATTTGGTGATGGAACCGCTGGCCGAATCTCCTTCTGTAATAAACAAGGTACTTTCCAAACGATTTTCTTTCTTTAAATCACTTAAATGAACTCGGCAATCGCGTAATTTTTTATTGTGCAATCCTGCTGTTTTAGCACGTTCACGGGCTAATTTCCGAATTCCTGATAAATCGTTTCGTTCTTTTTCGGCCTGTAATATTTTCTTCTGAATTCTTTCTGCGGTAACCGGATTTTTATGAAGATAGTTATCAAGATTCGTCTTAACAAAATCGGTAATAAAAGTTCGAACGGAAGGCAATCCGTCGCCCATCTCTGTAGAGCCCAATTTGGTTTTGGTCTGACTTTCGAAAATAGGCTCCATCACTTTTATACTGATGGCAGAAACAATGGATTTTCGAACATCGGCAGCATCATAGTTTTTACCAAAAAATTCGCGTATGGTTTTTACAATAGCTTCTCTAAAAGCATTTTGATGCGTTCCTCCTTGCGTGGTATGTTGTCCGTTTACAAAAGTGTGGTATTCTTCACTGTATTGCGCTTTACTGTAGGTAATTGCGACTTCAATATCATTTCCTTTCAAATGAATTACCGGAAACAGCATTGACTCTTCGGAAATGTTTTCTTCCAACAAATCTTTCAAACCGTTTTCAGAAAAATATTTTTCACCGTTAAAAATGATGGTCAAACCTGTGTTTAAGTACACATAATTTTTAATCATTTTTTCAATATACTCGTTTCTGTATTTGAATTTTGTGAAAATGCTTTTATCGGGAACAAAGGTTACTTTGGTTCCTTTGCGATGCGCGGTTTCTTCAGATGGTGTTACGTTGGTGATATTACCTTTTTCAAATTCGGCAAAAACCGTTTTGCCTTCCCTGAAAGACTGCACCTTAAAATAAGATGATAAGGCGTTTACAGCTTTGGTACCGACGCCATTTAAGCCGACAGATTTTTTAAACGCCAAAGAATCGTATTTTCCGCCGGTATTCATTTTAGAAACCACATCCACCACTTTTCCCAACGGAATGCCACGCCCGTAATCGCGAATGGTTACCGTATCTTCTTTCACCAAAACTTCAATCGTTTTGCCGGCGCCCATCACATATTCGTCAATGGAATTGTCAATAACTTCTTTGATCAAAATATAAATACCGTCATCGGGAGATGAACCGTCGCCTAATTTACCGATATACATTCCGGGACGAAGTCTGATATGTTCTTTCCAATCAAGCGATCGAATATTATCCTCGGTGTAAGCTGTTTGATCTGTCATTTATATCCTGTGATTCTTGAAGCGTGGCTAAAGTACTATTTTGCTTTAAGAAATAAAAAAAAGTCTGTCAAAATAATTATTAACACTTATAAAGTTAAAAGTTAAAAAGTCAAAAGGCAATTAAAAATTGATAATTAAAGATTAAATCAATTCAAAAAAACAATTAAACAAATAAACAATTACACGATTAAACGTTTACACATTAAACCTAAAATGCATAATATCACCGTCTTGCACAATATATTCTTTACCTTCAACACGCATTTTTCCGGCTTCTTTCACTTTTGCTTCGCTTCCGTATTTCACAAAATCCTCATAAGCAATCACTTCTGCCCTGATAAATCCTTTTTCAAAATCCGTATGAATAACTCCGGCCGCTTGTGGCGCGGTATCTCCAACATTAATTGTCCAGGCGCGTACTTCTTTAACGCCTGCCGTAAAATAGGTTTGTTGGTTTAATAATTTGTAGGCTGTTCTGATTAAAACAGAAGCGCCCGGTTCTTTTAATCCTAAATCTTCCAAAAAAAGCTGACGCTCTTCAAAGGATTCCAATTCTGTAATATCAGCTTCCGTTCCAACGGCTAAAATGATCACTTCTGCGTTTTCACCTTTTACCGCTTCTTTTACGATATTTACATAGTCATTTCCGTTCACAGCTGATTTTTCATCAACATTACAAACATACAATACTGGCTTGTCGGTAATAAATTGCAAAGGTTTTATGTATTCTTCGCGCTCTTTTTCGGTTAAATCAATCGCTCTTACCGATTTGGCAGATTCCAATCCTTTTTTAACTTTTTCTAAAACTTCCAATTCTTTTATGGCTTCTTTAACGCCTGTTCTTGCAGCTTTTTTAACCTTTTCAATTTTCTTGTCTAAAGTCTCCAAATCTTTTAACTGTAGCTCAAAATCGATGGTTTCTTTATCTCGTAACGGATCAATAGTGGTATCAACGTGAATAATATTGTCATTGTCGAAACAACGGATTACGTGAATAATGGCATCCGTTTCTCTAATATTTCCTAAAAACTGGTTTCCCAATCCTTCTCCTTTGCTTGCGCCGCGAACCAAACCTGCAATATCAACAATATCAACAGTGGCGGTTTGAACACGCATAGGTTTTACCAATTCTTCCAATTTTGTCAATCTGCTGTCCGGCACATTTACCACCCCAATGTTTGGTTCAATGGTACAAAATGGAAAGTTTGCGCTTTGTGCTTTTGCATTGGACAAACAATTAAATAAAGTCGATTTTCCTACGTTTGGCAATCCTACTATCCCAGCTTTCATAATGATGTTTTTTATTAATTTTTTCTAAAAAAGACTCTTTTTTAGAGCGTGCAAATATAGTAATTTTGATGATATAATTTGAGGTTATTTTGGGTTAAGCAATCAATTTATCTTGATGCCTATTTAATTTAAAATATACCTGTTACAACATTAAAATTATGCGCCTGCTTTTATAAAATTCTCATCACTTATGCAATTCTAAATATTTCTTAACAAATTCCTTAATCCCTTCTTCCAAATTGGTTTCCGGTTTAAAATTAATATAGTTGAATAAACTTTCCACATTGGCATAAGTGCTTTGCACATCGCCCGGCTGCATGGGTTTAAATACCATTTTTCCTTTTTTTCCTAGCGTTTTTTCAATGGCTTTTATAAAATCCATTAAAGCAACCGGACTATTGTTACCAACATTAAATAACTGATAAGGTTTTGTGCTTTTTGAAGAAGTTGGTTTTTTCGGGTAAAACTCGGGATTATTTGCTTTTGGCGCCAATGGTATCAATCGCTTTATGCTTTCAACTATGTCGCCAACATAGGTAAAATCACGACTCATATTTCCATTGTTGAACACTTCAAATTCTTTGTCCTCAATAATGGCTTTCGTGAAAATATGCAACGCCATATCCGGTCTGCCCCAAGGGCCGTAAACCGTAAAAAACCGCAATCCGGTTGAAGGAATGTTGTATAAATTCGCATAAGAATGCGCCATCATTTCATTGGCTTTTTTACTTACGGCATACATCGCCAGCGGATGATCGGTACAATTGTCTTCCTGAAAAGGAATGTCCTCACTCAACCCATAAACTGAACTTGACGAAGCAAACAACAAATGTTCCACCGGAAAAGCCCTGCAGCTTTCCAAAATATTTAAGAATCCGGTAATGTTACTGTCCACATAAGCATGCGGATTTTCCAAGGAATACCTCACTCCTGCCTGCGCAGCCAAATTCACCACAAAATCAAATTGCTGCTCTTTGAAGAGATTTTTTAAGGGAATTAAGTCTGTTAAATCCAATTTTATAAAAGAAATTCCCGGCAACTTTTGCAGTTTATTGTATTCAATGGCATCGATCTCAAAACCCAAATCTTTTAAACGCGCATATTTGAGTTGCTGATCGTAATAATCGTTAATATTGTCCAATCCAACCACTTCATAATTCGATTTCACCAACAGTTTGGCCAAATGATGGCCAATAAAACCTGCCATTCCGGTAATTAATACTTTCTTCATTTAAATGAGATTGGATTTATAATTCAAACAAAAATAAAACTAATTAGGCAAACCGCTCAATTGTGCCCGATTTATTTCAGAAAGAATGCTAAAAAATTGAAATATACTGCCTAAATTTGACCTGTAAATTGAAAAAAAATGAACAAACAATTGATAGAATGCGTGCCAAATATTAGTGAAGGACGCGATATTGCCAAAATAAACACCATTGCTGCCGTTGTTGAAACTGTTGAAGGCGTTAAATTATTAGATGTTGACCCCGGAAAAGCAACCAACCGAACGGTAATTACTTTTGTAGGCGAACCGGAAAATGTGATTGAAGCCGCAGTTAGGCTGATCAAAAAAGCAGCAGAATTAATTGATATGAGCAAACATTCCGGCGAACATCCTCGTTTTGGTGCCACCGATGTTTGTCCTCTTGTCCCAATCTCCGGAATTACTTTGGAGGAAGCAGCAGTTTATGCCCATAAATTAGGGAAACGCGTTGGAAAAGAATTGGGAATTCCAGGTTATTATTATGAAAATGCCGCTACAAGCGAAGCACGCAAAAACTTGGCCAGCTGTCGTGCCGGAGAATATGAAGGATTAAAAGAAAAATTGGTAAATCCGGATTGGAAACCCGATTTTGGTCCTGCCGAATTTAACGAAACTGTGGTTAAATCGGGTGCTATCGCGATTTCAGCACGCGATTTTTTAATTGCCTACAACATCAATTTAAACACCACTTCAACCAGACGCGCAAATGCCATCGCGTTTGATATTAGAGAAGCCGGAAGGGTAAAATATGAAAACGGCGTTTCAGGAAAAGTGATGCTGGATAAAAATGGAGAACCGGTTCGCATTCCGGGAAAATTAAAAGCGGTTAAAGGAATTGGCTGGTTTATTGAAGAATACGGAATTGCACAAATTTCCTATAATTTGACCAATATCAACATTACCCCAATGCACATTGCATTTGATGAAACTGAAAAATGTGCCATTGAAAGAGGTTTGCGCATCACAGGATCGGAATTGATTGGATTGATTCCTTTAAAAGCAATGTTGGACGCCGGAGATTATTTCTTGCGTAAACAAGAACGTTCTTTAGGAATTTCAGAGGCAGAAAAAATAAAAATCGCCGTAAAATCTTTGGGATTGGATGATTTAAAACCTTTCAACCCTAATGAAAAAATTATTGAATTTTTACTTAAAGACGATACAAAAAAACTGGTTGACCTGACAGTGAGCGGCTTTGCTGAAGAAACTGCCGCAGAATCCATTGCGCCCGGAGGCGGTTCAATTTCTGCTTATGTTGGCGCTTTAGGCGTTTCATTGGGGACTATGGTTGCCAATTTATCGGCGCACAAAGCCGGTTGGGACGAAAAATGGGAATTCTACTCCGATTGGGCGGTAAAAGGACAGGCCTATAAAAATAAATTATTACAATTGGTGGATGAAGATACCAACGCTTTTAATAAAATTATCGATGGATTCAGAATGCCGAAAGCAACTGATGAAGAAAAAGAAGCACGCAAGCAAGCGATAGAAAAAGCAACTATTTATGCCACTGAAATTCCGTTTCAGGTGATGGAAACTGCTTATAATTCTATGGAAGTGATGCAGGCGATGCTAATAGAAGGTATGCAAAGTTCCATTTCCGATGCCGGAGTTGGCGTTTTGTGTGCAAGAACTGCCGTTGTTGGTGCTTATTTTAATGTGAGAATTAATGCAAAAGATATTAAAGACAGGGTTTTTGCTGAAGCTATTTTGGCAAAAAGTGAAGTCATCTATAAAAAATCTTTGGCTGCTGAAAAAGAGGTAATGGATTTTATCTTTTCGAAAGTTTAAAAAGCAATATTTCTGTAAGGAACAGAGAAAATAGAATATAGAAAAGAGACTAGAAAAGGTTAAAATTAAACTGCTGAAGTTTAATTTTAACCTTTTTTTATAGTTTTTATCCCCCTTTTGGGTTTTTTACAGACTAGCCAGACTAGCTATAATCATTTCAATTTTTGCCAACGCATCGGCCTCTTTGTTGCGTTCGTTTGTGATCACCTGTTCCGGGGCGCTGCTCACAAAACGTTCATTGCCCAATTTCTTTTGAACTGATTGCAAAAAACCTTCGGTATACTTTAGCTCTTCCAATAATTTGGATTTTTCTTCTTCCACATTGATTTCAGCTTCCATCGGAATAAAATACTCATTTGATTTTACACGGTAACTTAAAGCGCCTTCCACTTTGTCTGAAACATACGTCAGAGAAGCAATATTTCCCATTTTTTCAATCACCGCATCAAAATAATTGCTTGCATTTTCATTGTTGATCACCAAAAGATCTATCGTATATTTAAAGGCAATATTGCGGTCTTTTCTGATGGTTCTGATTCCGGAAATTACTTCTGAAGCAAATTTAAAATCGTTTATCAAGTCTTCGTTTACTGCTGTAAATTTTGGATATTCAGCAATAATCAATGCTTCTTCAGGCGTTCTGTCTGTAATGTCTTGCCAGATTTCTTCTGATAAAAACGGCATAAAAGGATGCAATATTTTTAAATTGTCTTCCAAGAAACCAACCACCGAACTGTATGTTTTTGCATCAATTGGCTGCTGATATTCGGGTTTTACCATTTCCAGAAACCAGGAAGAAAAATCGTCCCAGATTAGTTTGTAAGTAATCATTAAAGCTTCGCTGATACGATATTGCTCAAACGATTTTTCAAGTTCGCCTAAGGCTTGCTGAAATTTCGAATTGTACCATTCAATGGCCACTTTGGCAGCTTTTGGTTGATCTATTTTGTCAGAAACTTCCCATCCTTTTATCAATCGGAAGGAATTCCAAATTTTATTGGAAAAATTTCGTCCTTGAGCAACCAATTCTTCATCAAACAGCAAGTCGTTTCCGGCTGCTGAACACAACAACATTCCCACACGAACACCATCTGCGCCAAATTTTTCGATCAATTCAATTGGATCCGGAGAATTCCCGAGGGATTTCGACATTTTTCTACCTTGTTTATCGCGAACAATTCCTGTAAAATAAACATTGGTAAAAGGTTTTTCATTCCTAAATTCATAACCGGCAAAAATCATACGGGCCACCCAAAAGAAAATAATATCCGGTCCAGTCACCAAATCATTGGTCGGATAATAGTAGTTAATTTCCTTATTGTCAGGATATCTGATTCCGTCAAAAACAGAAATAGGCCACAACCAAGAAGAAAACCATGTATCCAATGCATCAGGATCTTGTGTAATATCAGCTGAAGTTAACTTTTTCCCGAGGGTTTCAGAAGCCAATTTCACTGCTTCTTCCATCGTTGAAGCGATCACAAAATCGTTTACGCCGTCACCG
>CAMDPE010000094.1 GCA_945903795.1 Lutibacter flavus
GATTGGTTCAATAATTACAGCGGCAATATCGTTGTGCTTCGCCAAATGTTGCTCAACACTGTCAATATTGTTGTATTCTGCAACCAACGTATTTGCAACCGCTTCTGGCGGAACACCTTTACTTCCTGGGATGCTCAACGTTACCAAACCTGAACCGGCGGCAACCAACATATCGTCTGCATGCCCGTGATAACAGCCCGCAAATTTGATTATTTTATTTTTTCCGGTGAAAGCCCTTGCCAAACGAATGGCGCTAAAAACAGCCTCCGTTCCAGAACTCACAAAGCGAACTTTATCCATTCCAGGGAATGCATCACAAACAATTTTAGCCAATTTAATTTCACCCACTGTTGAAGCGCCAAAAGTTGTTCCTTTTTTTAAGGCTTTTTTTACCGCTGATTCAACCGTGCTGTTTCTGTGTCCCAATATCATTGGCCCATAGGACAACACCAAATCTATATATTCGTTTCCGTCAACATCAATAATTTTGCTGCCTTTTGCCCTATCGATAAAAATAGGAACACCGCCAACAGATTTAAAAGCCCTAACTGGAGAGTTTACCGCTCCAACTAAATTCTTTTTACCTTTTGTATATAATTCTACTGATTTTTCTAGTTTCATTTTGTTAGTAGTTAGCTGTAATTAACGTTTCAATAATAGTTTGGCGACGTCTTTTGCAAAATAGGTAATAATAATGTCGGCTCCTGCCCTTTTCATCGACAGCAAACTTTCCATCATAACCCGATCACCATCAATCCAACCTTTTTCCGCAGCTGCTTTAATCATCGCATATTCACCGCTCACATTATAGCAGGCAACCGGACGGTCGAAATTATTTTTTACATCTCTTATGATATCCAAATAAGCCAAAGCTGGTTTTACCATCAAAATATCGGCTCCTTCCTGGTCATCATACGTTGCTTCACGCAAAGCTTCATCTCTGTTTGACGAATCCATTTGATAAGTTCTTCGGTCGCCAAAAGTTGGTGCAGAATCTGCAGCATCCCTAAACGGACCGTAATATGCAGATGCGTATTTTACCGCGTAGGACATAATTGGAAGATCATAAAAACCTGTATTGTCCAACGCTTCTCTTATGGTTGCAATCATACCGTCCATCATTCCTGATGGCGCCACCATATCTGCGCCTGCTTTTGCGTGCGAGATTACTTGTTTGGCAATATTTGGCAAAGTTGCATCATTGTCAACATCGTTATTGTGAATTACGCCACAATGACCGTGACTGGTGTATTCGCAAAAACAAACATCGGTAATGACATATAAACTTGGATAATTTTTTTTGATGAAACGGATGGCATTCTGCATAATTCCGTTATCGTTCCAGGTTTCAGAACCTATTTCATCTTTTTTTGAAGGAATTCCGAAAAGCAATACTGCCGGAATATCTAATGCAACCACTTCATCCAGTTCTTTTGAAATCCGGTCTAATGACCATCTTTTGATTCCTGGCATGGAAACAATTTCAGTTTCAATATTTGTCCCTTCCTCAATAAACAAAGGATAAATTAAATCATCAACGGTAAGTCTGTTTTCCCTTACCAAACGTCGAATATTTTCAGTTTTACGAAGGCGTCTTGTTCTATTCATAATCAAAATATTGATTTACAGATTCTATTACATTTTCAACTGTTGGTTCATCGGCCACAAATACATTTTCAAAATCGTCGATGGCTTCAGCAGCGGTGGTATTTCCAATACAAAAAGCCACGCTTTGGGTATCGGTATTTTTTAATAAATAACTTTTTACTGATGACGGACTAAAGAATAGGATGCCGTCATAGGTGTTTTTTATTTTTACAGGTTTGAAATTGGTTGAATAAACTTCAATTTCATTGACCTTAATATTGTTTTCAGCTAAGATTTCCGGAAGTTCATTTCGTCTTAAATTTCCGCAGAAAAAATAAACCTCATCAATGTTTTTATTCAGCAGTATTTCATCTGCCAATTCTTCTGCTGAATGAGCTATTACGGCAACTTTAACGTTTTTCTCCACTAAAAATTGCGCCGTTTTATCGCCAACGCAATACACATTTTCAAATTGCAATTCCTCAGAAGAAAACTGGCTAAAAACACCAATAACGGCATTTTTACTGGTAAAAACAGCATTTTTTATTGGATTGGCTAATTTTATGGAAGTGTTAAAAGAAATCTCGATCAGTTCAATTTCATCTACTATAAAATTATTCAGAAGTTCCTTTTGGGCTGCGGAAAGTTTTTTGGTGGACAGGATTTTTTTTTTGGTATTCATCTATTTTTTCATTTCAGCTTTTATGCTTTCCATTAATTTTTTTCCGCCATTATTTAATACTTCTTCGGCACAAAGTTGACCTAAGTTTTTCCAGTCACTTAACTGTACAGATTTTTCAACTTCAACCTTTTCTGAACCGTCAATGGCAATTAAAATTCCTTTAAAACTGATAGTTTCACCTGTTATTTTAGCATTTCCGCCAATTGGTGCAGTACATCCGCCTTCAAGTGTTTTCATAAACTGACGTTCAACAGCAACAGCCATTTCAGTGTTTTTATGATTTATTTGAGCGCAAATTTCAAGTATTTTGGTATCTGCTTTTAAAGCAGTAATCATAATGGCGCCTTGTGCAGGTGCAGGAATCATCCAATCCAGCATCATATGATTTTCAGGCAGCAATTCAATGCGTTCCAATCCGGCTGCGGCAAAAATAGCGCCATTCCAATTGTTGTCAATCAATTTTTGCAAACGCGTATTTACGTTTCCCCTTAAATCGGTAATGGTATGTTTTGGATATTTATGTAACCATTGCGCGGTTCGTCGTAAACTTCCCGTGGCTATAATGGCATTTTCTTCATTTTTTAAAAAATCAGTATTGTTTTTAAGCACCAAAACATCGCTGATATTTGCTCTTTCCAAAACGGCCGCCTGTGCAATTTTTTCATGCAAATCGGTAGGAACATCTTTTAAAGAGTGGACTGCGATATCAATTTCTCCGCGAAGCATCGCATTGTCAAGTGTTTTTGTGAACAAACCGAAACCGCCTATTTGATGTAAAGGCTTGTCTAAAACCTCATCGCCGGTTGATGTTATTTCTATAATTTGCGCTTGATATCCTAAATTTTCAAGTTGTGATTTTACTAAATTTGCTTGCCATAATGCGAGTTGACTTGCTCTTGTTCCTATTTTAATCTTGTTCATTTAAGCTCAACTCTTTAATATTAAACATTTTACTTATCACGCTGATACTTAAATCAACAGAAGTATCGTCATCCTTTAAATGTTTAACAAATTGTGTGGTAATTTTTTGAATCATACGGTTTGTCAAAAACTCGGCGTGTTCAATATTGAAATCCTTCAACCTTCTTGATTGAAAATCAATTTCATCGTGTTGAATAGCCTGAAGCGATTCTTTTAAAGCATTAACTGCCGGCACATATTTACGATGTTCAATCCAATCATTAAATTCACCTTTATATTTTTGAATAATGGCTTCAGCTGCAGGAATTTCATTTTTACGATTTTCTATGGTTTGATCAGTAATTTTTGAAAGTTCATCAACATTTACCAATGAAACGCCCTCAATATTTTTTACAGAAATATCAACATTTTCAGGCATTGACAAATCTAAAATCAATATTTCTTTTCCAGGTTTTAAATGCGCTTTGCTGATGGTATGAACATCTGCTCCAGTTGAAACAATTAAAATATCTGTATCTTCACTTTCCTTTGTTAAATAAGTATAATTTTTTACGGTAATTTCAGGGTGTTCCGCTTTAAATTCCAAAGCCCTTTCGTGGGTTCTGTTAATTAGCGTCACATTTTTGTTTGAAGTATATCCCAACACATTTTTACAGGTGTTTTTACCAATGTCACCCAATCCATAAATAAGAATCTTGTGCTCATTATAGTCGGGCATATTTTCCATAATATAATGTATGGCTGCATAAGCCACAGAAGTTGTGCCTGAACTTAATTGGGTGTGATTCTTAACATCTTTGCTGGCCTGCAAAACCAAATTCATCAAACGCTCTAAATAAGCGTTGGTTGTTCCTGCAATTTTAGCTTGCTTGAACGATTCTTTTAATTGCCCAACAATTTCGTAATCGCCTAAAATTTGACTATCCAATCCAGTTCCTGTTTTAAACAAATGTCTTACGGCTTCTTTGTTTTTATAAACATAAGAAACTTTGATAAAATCTTCAATGCTTCCATTGGAATATTTGATGATTAAACTTATCAATTCAAAAGGATGTTTGGCAAAGCCGGTAATTTCAGTTCTATTGCAAGTAGACAAAACAAAAATCCCATCGATTCCTGATTCTTTAGCCTCTTTTAACAATAGTTTTTGATTATCTTTAGTGATACTAAAAGTGCCACGCACTTTTACATCAGCTTTTTTATAACTTAACCCTACACAGTATAATTTTGTAGGCATGTTTTCTTGACTCATAAGAATAGTGTTATCAATAAGTGTCGTCAAAAGTACAACTATATTTCCCTACAAAACATCGGTAAAAGTACTTTTATTGTCGACATAAGTTATGGGCCTTAATTTATAATATTTCTAAATAACACATAGTTGAATAAAAGTATGATAAATGTCATAAAAATTAAGGCCTTAAAACTATGACTTTTATCATATTTTTTCATAAATAATCATTTTTTTTTGTAAATTATTATTACTACTTTTGTTTTAAAATTAATGTTATTTATTGAAAATATCGTATGAAATCCGATTTAGAAAACTACAAAAATATCGACAAAAGTACCCAATTCATCTTCAATGAAACTGAAACATTTAAAGTATTTAATTTAAGTAACTTATCAGATAATTTAGAATCATATAAATATTCTTTAAACAACAATTATATTCAACTTTATTTTTGCTTGAACAACAACTGTAAAGTTGCTTTTAACTTTGAGCATTGCGCTATGCCTTTAAGCGACGGTAATTCTTGTATGGTATATTTTAAAGATGAAAAAATGGATCTTCTTATTAATTTACCTCCAAATTCTGAGTTGCTTGCTATTTTAATTTCTATTGAACATTTTCATTCCCTATTTTCTATCAACGGAAATGTATTGTTCAACTATAACAGTTTAAAAGGAGAAAACCCTATTATTGAGCCAAAAGAAACCAATTCTTCCATTAAATTAATTTTGAATCAATTAAGGACCAAACAAACAAATGATTTGCTTAGGCCAATTTATATTAAAGGAAAAGTTTATGAATTGATGAGTTATTATTTCAGTCAATCTTCCGAAAAAGAAACTGAAAATTGTCCTTATATATCAAATGAAGAAACTGCCAGCAAAATAAAACTAGCAAAACAATTGGTTATTTTAAATATGAATAATCCTCCTTCCTTAACCGACTTGGCGAAAGAAGTTGGACTAAATATCAAAAAATTAAAAACTGGCTTTAAAGAAATTTATGGAGTTCCCGTATTTACTTTTTTGTTGAACCATAAAATGGAACTGGCAAAAACATTGTTGCAGGAACAACAAATGAATGTTAATGAAATAGCATCTCATTTAGGTTACAGTGCTTCCAGCCATTTTATTGCCGCTTTTAAAAGAAAATTTGATATTACACCAAAACAATTTTCAAAATCATAATTAAAACATTAAAATGAAAGGAGCTTTATTAGTAAATTTAGGATCGCCAAACAGTACTTCAACCAAAGATGTCAAAAACTATTTAGATGAATTTTTAATGGATGAACGGGTAATTGATGTACCTTATCTGCTTCGTGCTTTTTTGGTTAAAGGCATTATTTTAAATACCCGACCAAAAAAATCGGCAGCAGCTTATAAAAAAATATGGTGGGATGAAGGTTCTCCTTTAATTGTGCTTTCCAAAAGATTGCATGAAAAAGTAAAAGAAAACACTAATATTCCTGTTGAATTAGCAATGCGGTACGGAAATCCGTCCATGAAAAGTGGCATTCAAAAATTGGCTGAGCAAGGTGTTGATGAGATTTTACTGATTCCGCTTTACCCGCAGTTTGCGATGGCAACCACAGAAACCATAGAAGTTTTGGCGAAAGAAATTGTAAAAAAACAGTACCCAAACATAAAACTAACTATGGTTCCAGCTTTTTACAACAAAGCAGATTATGTTGAAGCTTTAAGCGAAAGAATTCAAAATGAATTGACAAAACTTGAGCCCGAACATTTGCTTTTTTCTTATCACGGAGTTCCGGAGCGACACATTAAAAAATCGGATGTCACCAAATCGCATTGTAAAATCGACGGCAGTTGCTGCAACACACCTTCAGCAGCCCACGAGTTTTGCTATAGACACCAATGTTATGAAACCACAAAAAATGTTGCCGCAAAATTAAATTTAATGGAAGGCAGTTACAGCACCTCTTTTCAATCTCGTTTAGGGCGCGATCCTTGGTTGCAGCCTTATACCGACAAGACCATTGACAATTTCGCCATCAATGGCCTAAAAAAATTAGCAGTGGTTACGCCCGCATTTGTTTCTGATTGTTTAGAAACACTGGAAGAAATTGGCATGGAAGCAAAACATTCATTCAAGGAAAATGGCGGCGAGGAATTTAATATGATTCCTTGTTTAAATGATGATGAAAAATGGGTTCAAACATTATCAGGCTGGATTAAAGATTGGGCTAAATAATAATTTAGTTTAAGAATTCAGTAAATAGTATTGAGAAGCCTGATGGTGCGGATTTAAGTTCGCGCTATCAGGTTTTTATTTTTTTCGACAATAAAACTGCCGCCACTTTTAATATTTCTTTTAAAATTGATTTCTATCATTTATTTAGCTGATTTCTCTCACTTTTTGAAATGATTGTCCTCATTTCAAAAATTCCAATAAAAACTTAATTTGGTTGGCAAACCAATTAAATTATTGAGTCATGAAAAAGCTATTTTTATTTTTGAGTCTATTTTTAGTTGCACTTAGTTTTAACACTTGCACTAATGACGATGACGACATACCTGATGAAATTGTGGGAAAATGGCGGCTAAGCCAAATCTTTGTGAAAATAGGCCCGGAATCAGAAAATTATATGCCTACAGAATGCGAAAAGAAAACAACTATTGAATTTTTTGAAAACGGCACCTACAAGGAAAATGATTTTGAATTTAACGACGACACAAACACCTGCTTAGCGCTTCAACCTATTAATGGAACTTGGGAAAATTTAGGAAACGCTAAGTACGATATTTCCGGTATCGATTTTTCCGATTTTGATATTCCTGGAGCTACCGCCGATATGGAAACAAAAATTACTTTTGGAAGCAACAAAATGCTAATGGAAATTTCAGGAACCGTGACTTATGAAGGAGTGCAAGTTGCCGTTTTAATAAAAGTCACTTTTATTGACAATGACACTTTTGTGCCCGACAATGTTATTGGGAAATGGCGTTTTGACCAAGAGTTTGTCAATAATGTTGAAGTGAATTTAAGCGCCTGTAAAAAAACAATGACCATCCAGTTTTTTGAAGCAGGAACTTATGAAGAAAAAGATTTTGATGAAAATCAAGCGCTTCAATGTGTTGCCCTTCCTGTAAAAAATGGCACCTGGAGAAATTTGGGAAGCGATAAATATGAAATTTCCGGTTTAGGAGTGGATGAATTTAAAGTCACTTTTGCGAACAATAAAATGACGGTTGAATTTACCACAACCGAAGAAGGAAATACAGCTACGCATAAATCAATCTTTATAAAAGTTACTTCGTAGCGACATAAAAATAAATAGTTCAAAAAACAGGGAATATTTTAGTTCAAAATTATGAAATATTCAGTAATATGTCTATTTTTTATTTTTAATATAAATAATCTAACATTTGAGCTACTATTATTCAAATATTCAATGTTTTTATTGAATATATAATAGTTTGTTTATCAGTAAGTTATAAACTTTTGATTGATTTTTATCATACAAAATACGAAATCGTTTTCATAAATTTGTGGCATTATAATTACAATTTTAACAAAGAAATTTATGAAAAAACTTCTATTGGGTAATGAAGCGTTGGCACAAGGCGCCATTGACGCCGGATTGTCAGGTGTTTACGCCTATCCGGGAACGCCTTCTACCGAAATAACCGAATATATTCAAAAATCAAAAATAGCACAAGAATTAAATATCCATTCCTCTTGGTCTGTCAACGAAAAAACCGCAATGGAAGCCGCACTCGGCATGTCATACGCCGGAAAAAAATCGATGGTGGTGATGAAACACGTTGGTTTAAACGTGGCGGCAGATGTGTTTATGAACATGTCAGTTTCAGGAATTAATGGCGGATTGGTGGTTGTTGTGGCCGATGACCCTTCGATGCATTCGTCTCAAAACGAACAAGATTCTCGTTATTATGGCAAATTTGCCATGATTCCTATTTTAGAACCTTCCAACCAACAAGAATGCTACGACATCACAAAATATGCTTTTGAACTGTCCGAAAAATTAGGACTGCCTGTGCTGATCAGATTGGTAACGCGATTGTCGCATTCAAGAGCCGGTGTTGCTACGGGTGAGAGGATTGCACAAAACAACGTTCATTTGCCAAAAATTGCAACACAATTTCAGTTGATTCCAATGCATGCACGTGGCCGATACAAACATTTGGTCGACATTCAGCCTGATATGCTAGCAATTTCAGAAAATAGCGAGTTTAATATTTATCATCAAGGCACCAACAAAACCATCGGAATTATTGCTTCCGGAATCGCCTATAATTATTTGATGGAAAATTTTGAGGATGGCAATTGTCCTTATCCGGTTTTAAAAATTTCACAGTATCCATTGCTAAAAGAACCTATCAAAGAATTGTTTGATACCTGTGAAAAAATATTGGTATTGGAAGACGGCTATCCTTTTATTGAAGAAGCCATTTCCGACTTTTTAGGTGAAAACAGAAAAGTAATCGGTCGTTTAAGTGGCGATATTCCAAGAGTTGGCGAACTAAATCCCGATAATATTGCAAATGCGTTGGGATTTGACATCGTGATTAATGACAAACTTCCAAAAGTGGTAATGGGCAGACCACCGCAATTGTGCGTAGGTTGTGGCCACAACGATTTGTTTAATGCCATTAACGTGTTAAAAAACGAATCGGCAACCCAACAGGTTTTTGGAGATATTGGTTGTTCAGCTTTAGGCGTTTTATCGCCTTATGAAAGCATCAACACCTTAATTGAAATGGGCTCTTCCATCACGATGGCAAAAGGCGCATCCGATGCGGGAATTCATCCTGCAATTGCTGTTATTGGCGATTCCACTTTTACACATTCGGGCATGACCGGTTTGTTGGATGCCATCATTGAAAAAACACCGATCACCGTTATTATTTCCGACAATTCGGCCATTGCGATGACCGGCGCTCAGGATTCAGCGGCTTCAGGCAGGTTAATTTCAATTTGTAAAGGTTTGGGTATTGAAGATGCTCATTTAAAAATTATAACGCCGCTTCATAAAAATTTACAGGAAAACATTGATATCATTCGTGAAGAAATAAATTATAAAGGCGTTTCCGTGGTTATTTCCCAACGTCCTTGCGTTCAGCTTCCGAAGGAGAAAAAAGATAAATTAAAAGAATATACAAACGTGTCAATAAATTAAATTATGCACTCAAAAATAAACATCATTTTAGCCGGCGTTGGCGGACAAGGGATTTTAACCATTGCGGCCATTTTAGACACAGCTGCTTTGGATAACAATTTACACATCAAACAATCGGAAGTGCATGGAATGAGCCAACGTGGCGGTGCCGTGCAATCTCACGTGCGGATTTCGGACCAACCCATTTATTCCGATTTGATTCCGCAGGGAAAAGCAGATATTATTATTTCTGTGGAACCTATGGAATTGTTGCGCTATTTGCCATTTTTGAAAAAAGACGGCTATTTGATCACCGATTCCAATCCGTTTGAAAATATCAGCAATTATCCGGAATTGGATGCCGTTTACGACGAAATAAAATCACATAAAAACCATATTTTAATAGATGCGATGAAAATTGCAAAAGATTTGGGAAATTCGAAAGCAACCAACATTGTTTTATTGGGCGCGGCTTCATCCTTAATACCTTTAAGCGATGAAAGTTTCCAAAAAGCGATTGCCACGTTATTTGAAAGAAAAGGCGAACGCATTGTTGCAAAAAACCTGGAAGCTTACTTAAAAGGCAAAGAAATTGCCGCTGAAATCGTTTCATAAACCCTAATTTTCTGATGCTGAACAAAGAATTACTAAATCCCAAAAGCATTGTTGTTATTGGTGCTTCAAACAATATTCACACACCTGGCGGAAGCGTTTTAAAAAATTTAATCGCCCACAATTTTAAAGGTGAATTGTTTGCCGTTAACCCGAAAGAAACCGAAGTACAAGGATTAAAATGCTATCAAAATGTGGCTGAAATTCCGCAAGTTGACCTTGCGATTATAGCCATTGCCGCAAAATTCACCTTGGAAACGATTCAGATTTTAACGCATCAAAAAAACACCAAAGGATTTATTATTTTTTCGGCTGGCTTCGGAGAAAAAGATGCTGAAGGTAAAAAACTGGAAGAACAAATTGTTCAAGAAATAAACGCCGTTGGCGGAACACTATTGGGTCCGAACAACATTGGGTTAATCAATCAGCATTTTGCTGGCGTATTTACCACACCAATTCCAAAATTAAACCCAAAAGGAGTAGATTTTATTTCTGGATCGGGTGCCACTGCCGTATTTATTATGGAAGCTGCGATGGCAACCGGATTGACGTTTTCAAGTGTTTATTCTGTTGGGAATTCCGCGCAAATTGGGGTTGAAGAAGTATTGGAACATCTAGATGAAACTTTTGAAAACGGAAAAAGTTCGGAAGTGAAATTATTATATATTGAAAGCATTGAGAATCCGCAAAAACTATTAAAACACGCCGCTTCATTAATTTCGAAAGGCTGTAAAATTGCTGCCATAAAAGCAGGAAGTTCCTCGGCGGGAAGCAGGGCGGCGAGTTCGCACACAGGCGCTTTGGCCAATTCTGACGTTGCGGTGGATGCGTTATTCAAAAAAGCCGGAATTGTGCGTTGCTACGGAAGAAACGAATTGATCACCGTGGCCGGAATTTTTATGCACCAAGAATTAAAAGGCAAAAATATAGCCATAATTACCCACGCCGGCGGACCTGCAGTGATGCTTACCGATGCTTTATCCAAAAACGGACTGAACGTTCCTGAAATTACCGGAAAAGCCAGCGAAGCATTGCTGAATAAATTATTTTTGGGTTCTTCCGTTTCAAATCCAATCGATTTTTTGGCGACAGGAAATGCCGAGCAACTGGAAACCATTATCGATTATT
>CAMDPE010000095.1 GCA_945903795.1 Lutibacter flavus
TTATCCGGTAATTACCGCTTTGCTGGAACCTTTGTTTTTTAAAACAAAATTGAATAAAATGCATATTTTATTGGGAATTATTGCCCTCATCGGTATTTATTTTTTAGCGCCCGAATTCAATTTGGAAAGCAAGGTAACAAAAGGCGTGCTTTTCGGATTGCTTTCTTCGGTGTTTTATGCCATCAGAAATATTATGATGAAACAAAAAATTGCACAATATCCCGGCTCAATGCTCATTTTTTATCAAATGGTTGTTGTTGCATTGGTTTTATGGCCGGTACTTTTTGTCTTTGAAACACACCCGACTTCAGAAGATTGGATGGCTTTAATCACTTTGGCCTTGTTGACAACAGCTGTTGGACATACGCTTTTTGTGATGAGTTTTAAAAATTTTTCCATAAGCACTGCGAGTATTATGAGCAGCATTCAACCAGTTTATGGAGTTTTATTTGGTGTGTTTTTATTGAATGAAATTCCATCCGAAAACACGTTGATAGGCGGATTCTTGATTCTTACCACCGTAATTATTGAAAGTGTTCAATCACATAGAAAAATATAATGTTGAATTTTTTACCTTGTTTAAAAACTGGACTTCTTTTAAGCACTTGTTCAAAATTTGCCTTAGTCTCTTATTCCAAATATTGACTTAATGGAATTTAAAACTAGCATTCTGGCAGAAAATGTGTGAATTATGCAAAGTTTTATTACAATTGTGTAACTCATTCTCAACATAAAAAAATATCTTTGTAACATAAATAAAACTCTAGGAATCCCTAATTTGAATCATTTCATTGGGACCTAAATTAATTAACTCTAAAATAAAAATTATAATGAAAAAAATTATTTTTAGCCTATTTTTATTAGGTGCTATTACAGTAAACGCACAAGACAAAAACAATCCTTGGGCTATAGGTATTGGTGTAAACGCAGTAGATTTTTACCCTACAAATTCAGGTCTTTCAGGATATGGCGCTTGGGGTGATGAGTTTTTAAATGCAGGTGACCATTACAACATCCTTCCTGCAGCATCAAAAATAACTTTTGGTAAATATTTAGCGGATGGCTTTAGTATTGAAGCAGCTGGTTCATTAAACAAAATATCCAAAATGGGTGACAATAGCGTTAGCGATTTGATGTATTTTGGTTTAGATGGTGCTTTAAAGTATGACCTTAACAATGTCATTGGGCAAACTTCTTGGTTTGATCCTTATGTTTTAGTTGGTGGAGGTTACACTTGGTTAGATAAATTTGGAACAGCTACTTTGAATGGTGGTGCAGGAATAAATTTTTGGTTCAGTGATAATCTTGGATTAAATGTTGAATCAAAATACAAACATGTATTCGACAATGTAAATATTTTACAACATTTTCAACATTCTGTTGGAATTGTATTAAAATTTGGAGGAACTGACACAGATGGTGACGGTATTTATGACAAAGAGGATGCATGTCCGGATGTATTTGGATTGGCTGCATTTAATGGTTGTCCTGATACTGATGGCGATGGTGTTGTTGATTCTAAAGACGATTGCCCAACTGTAGCAGGGTTGGCAACCTTAAACGGTTGTCCAGATGCTGATGGTGACGGAATTGCCGATAAAGATGATGCTTGTCCAAATGAAAAAGGAACTAAAGCAAACAAAGGTTGTCCAGATACTGACGGAGACGGTGTTGTTGATAAAGACGATGCTTGTCCAACTGTTGCAGGTCCGGCTGCTAATAAAGGTTGTCCTTGGCCAGATACTGACGGCGATGGTGTAACCGATAATTTAGACAAATGTCCAACTGTCGCAGGTCCAGCTTCAAATAATGGTTGTCCAGTGGCGCCAACGGTTGAAGTTATGGCAACTTTAAATGAATATGCAAGAACTATTTTGTTCGACACAGGAAAAGCAACTTTCCATAAAGAATCTATTGATATTTTAAAATCAATGACAGCGATTTTTAAAGATTATCCAGAAGCTGATTTTGTAATTGCGGGTCATACTGATAGCGTAGGATCAACTACTTCAAATCAATTATTGTCTGAAAGAAGAGCTGCTGCTGTTAGAGATTATTTAATCTCAAATGGTATAAACGCTGATAGATTGACAACTGTAGGTTTTGGAGAAAGCAAACCAATTGACACAAATAAATCAGCTGCAGGCCGTCATAACAACAGACGTACTGAAGTGACTTTAAAAAATTAAGCGAATAGCTTTAACTCTTAAAATTCAAAAATCGTCTAAAATTAATTTTTTAGGCGATTTTTTTATTCGGTAATTATTACGATTGGAATCCAGTTTTTTAAAACCTACACTTCAAACGCAACTTTAAAATAATCATTTACGTCAATTACCATCATTCCAGCTTCTTCAGCAGCGTTCATTCCCAATATTCCATCTTCAAAAACGACACAATCTTGTGGTTTTACCCCCATTAATTTAGCGCATTTTAAAAAAGTTTCGGGATGCGGTTTGTGGTTTATAATATCATCCGCGGTAATAACGATGTCAAAATAATTTTCAAAACCAATGACTTCAAGCGTTTTTTTTGCGCCATTTTTGGTACTTCCGGTTCCAATGGACATTGGTAAAATAGTATGATATTTTCTAATCACATCTGTAACCACTCCAATTTCTTCGGTTAAATTTACCAGGGTTTTAAAATGATCTTCCTTCACTTTTCCAACAATGTCAGGATTCATTTTAGTACCAAACATTTCATTTAATTTTTCAATAGTCGCAGTTCTTGGCATACCCGTAAGTTGCATAAACAATGCTGCGTTAAAGTCAATTCCGTATGGAACTACTGCTTTTCTCCAAGATTTAAAATGATTTGGCATGGTGTTGGCAATGGTGCCGTCTAAATCGAAAATAAGTGCTTTTGCTTGTTGGGGTATTTTAATCATAATTTTATTTAAGTCGCAAAATTACGGATTTTAGCACAAATTGACAGTATTGTTGGCGGTTTTAAAGTTATTTTAACGTTAAACAAAACCCTAAATGGCTTCATACAATTTGCCCGGCAATGGCTTTACCATTCCTTTCATCTCTAAATTAAACAATAAAGACGTAGTTTGGTGTATGGGCAATTTACAGTTTAAGGAAATTAAATCGATCAACTCTTTACCGTTTTGAGCCAAAAAATCATACAACAACTGTTCGTTTTCTGTTAATTCGACAAAAAGTTGTTTTTGAATGGGTTTTTTAATATTTAGCGGACTTTCCCAATTCAACATTTCGATTAAATCTTTTGCTGAAGTTAAAATAGCCGCTTTGTTGTTTTTAATTAAATCGTTGCAACCTTTGCTGTACATATCAGTGTTTCTTCCGGGAACCGCAAAGACATCCCTGCTGTAAGAATTCGCAATATCGGCGGTAACCAAAGAACCGCCCTTTTCGGCAGATTCAATAATGATGGTGGCTTCGGACATTCCCGCAACAATTCGGTTTCGCTTTAAAAAATTTTCTCGCAGTGGTTGGTCATTTCGCCAAAATTCGGTTAAAAATCCGCCATTTTTATGAATTTCTGAAATGTACTTTTTATGAATTTTCGGATAAATTTCTTCAAATCCGTGCGCCAAAACACCAATGGTTTGCAGGTTGTTTTTGATGGCCGATTTGTGCGCACAAATATCAACACCATAGGCAAAACCGCTCACAATAATCGGATTATACGCTAATAAATCCACAATCAATTTTTCGCAAAAATCCCTTCCGTAACTCGTAATTTGCCGCGTTCCAACGATGCTGATGATTGGTCCTGAGTTAAAATCGATATTCCCTTCCTTAAAAAGCAATATTGGTCCGTCTATGCAATGTTTTAATCTTTCCGGGTAATTATTATCTGTAAAATAAAGGGTTTGAATATTGTTTTCCAAAATGTATTTAAGTTCTTCTTCAGCTTCTTTTAAATTGGCAGAATCGAATAAATATTGAACCGAAAGTTTACCAAGACCAAAGATTTTTTCAATATTCCGGAGTTTCTCTTTAAACACTTCTTTAGCGCTTCCACAGTGTGCCAGCAACTTTTTAGCATTAATGTCGCCAATACCTTTTGCGCGCTGCAGCGCCAAAACGTACAGCAAATCTTCTTCAAGCATATTTTAACAATTTGAGTGTCAATATATAAAATTATTGTTAATAAAAATTGTACATAACTATTATTTTACTGACGGTTTTTTATATATTTGTTTCAATGACAACAGCAAACTACATAAGCGATTTATTATACCGATACGAATGTGTGATTGTACCAAATTTTGGCGGTTTTGTAACCAACGAAATTTCGGCAAAAGTGAATCACTTTACGCACACTTTTTATCCGCCTTCCAAACAATTGACCTTCAATTCCCATTTACAAAGCAATGACGGATTGTTGGCAAACTATGTAGCTGCCTCGAAAAATATTTCCTACTCAGAAGCCTTAAAAACTATTGAAAAAGAAGTCGCTGAATGGAAACTTCTACTAACTGTTGAAGTGCTTGATTTGGAAAATATTGGACTGTTTAAATTTAATAAAGAACATAAACTCATTTTTGAACCTTCCAATTCGATGAATTATTTAACCTCCTCTTTTGGGCTGGGTTCTTATGTTTCACCGGCAATAAAGCGCGTTGTTTACAAAGAAAAAATTAAACAGTTGGAGCCATTTTCATCTGAGGAAACCAAACGAAAAACGCCTGCATTTATTAAATATGCAGCAACAGCAGCAATTCTTTTTGCTTTGGGCACAGTTGGCTGGAATGAATACCAGAAAATGGAGTACAAAAATATGGTTGCCCAAGCCCAGCAGCAACAAAAGAAAGTTGAAAAAACAATACAAGAAGCAACTTTTGTGATTTCTAATCCGTTGCCTATAATTACCTTAAATATCCACAAAGAAACCTATAATTACCACATTATTGCCGGCGCTTTTAGAACTCCTGAAAATGCAGAGAAAAAATTGAATCAACTGCTTGAAAAAGGATACAACGCTAAAATTTTGGGTGTAAATAAATGGAATTTAACGCAGGTTGCCTTCGAAAGTTTTACCACCGAAGATGAAGCGATAAACAAAATGCGCATTATCCATAAAACGGAGTCTCAAGATGCTTGGCTATTGGTTAAAGAATACTAAATTAATATAAAAGACCATTTCGCTATAAGAAAAATAGGCTTCTATATGAAGGTTTAATCATAAATATTTATCCTGATTTCCCAATATAATTCGCATAAATTAATTGAATTTGTTATAAATTTAATTGAACATTCTTAATCAAAAATAGTCATAATTTTTTTTCATAAAATAGCATTATCTTGCTAAAAAATTCAGTAAACCATGGTAAAAAATCCTAAAGAATCTTTAACTATATTGACAGATATTGTTTTACCAGGAGAAAGCAATCCGTTGGGGAATTTATTTGGGGGTGAGTTGTTGGCACGCATGGACCGTGCTTGCAGCATTGCGGCACGACGCCATTCTCATTCAATAGTAGTAACTGCATCTGTAAATCACGTGGCTTTTAACAATGCCATTCCGGTGGGCAGTGTGGTAACCATTGAAGCCAAAGTTTCAAGAGCTTTTAAATCTTCGATGGAAATTTATGTTGATGTTTGGATTGAAGACCGGGAATCTCAAGTACGTTCCAAAGTAAACGAAGGCATTTATACTTTTGTGGCTGTTGACAAATCAGGGAAACCAATTACCGTTCCGCAATTAAAACCTGAAACGCCTCTTGAAAAGGAACGTTATGAAGGTGCTTTGCGCCGTAAACAATTAAGCTTAATCCTTTCCGGAAAAATGAAACCTACCGATGCTGATGAATTGCGAAAATTATTTGTAGGATAGCGTTATTTTTTAAATATTAAATGTTAGAAGTGCAAATATTGACTGAAATTTCAAACTAAAACAACCCAAAATTACATCCTATAAATCCAGGAAGCAGGATTTTCAGTGGTTACATTTCGAGACAATACAAATCCTAAAATTGTTTTTCCTGTAATTTTATCTGTATAAACGGTTCCTATTTCTTCTTTTGTTTTTACCTTTTGACCTACATGCACAAATACGTTTTCCAAATTTTTATAGACCGAAATATAATCCCCGTGCTGAATTAATACCGCTTTTAAATTACCTCCCAAAACTTGAACCGACAATATAGTTCCTTCAAAAATAGCTCGTGCTTTACTTCCGTTATCTGTGGTAATTCTAACGCCATTGCTTTGTATGGTAACTGATTTCATAATAGGATGCGGTTGTTTTCCATAATAGGTAGAAACAAATCCTTTTTCAACGGGCCAAGGCAATTGACCTTTGTTGGCTGTGAATTTTGTGGCCAATTCCTTTGCTTCTGCAGTAAGGGTAAAGGTTGTGGAAGTAGGTTTTGAAGTATTTTTATTGGAAGCCACAATAGCGTCCCTGATTATTTTATCTATTTGGGCATCAATCTTCCGTTCTTCTTTTTGAAACTGGGTAATTTGTCTTTTGTATTTATTTTCTTTATCCTTCACCTGGCTCAATAAGCCTTCTTGCTCCTTTTTTTCTTTTTGAATAACAGTTTGCTCTTGTTTTTTTGTATCTAAAAGCTCTTGTTTTTGTTTCTTTTTTGAAATTAATGTATCCGTTAATCCCTGAAGCTCAATTGTTTTTAATTGAATTTCATCTCCCTGATTTTTTCTGAAACTTGAATATTGTTTCATATACTGAAACCGTTTATAACCCTGATAAAAATTTTCGGAAGAAAGCAAAAACATTATTCTGCTGTTTTGAGACTTGCTTTTGTACGATTTAAAAATCATTTGTGCATAGTCTTTTTTCAGCGCTTCTAAATTTCGTTGGTTTTTGTTTATTTCAAGTTGGTTTGTGTAAATTTCATTTCCAAGTTCAGATGATTCATGTGAAATAACCGTAATTAATTATTATATTTTCTTTATTTTATCATTTAAATCCTTAACCTCAACCAATAAATTTTTTTCCGTTTTTTTTGTCGAAGAAAGCAATCCATTGATATAAACAATATCTTTTTGAATTTGAGCCCGACGTTTCTCCAAATTTTCACGCTTGGTGGTTTGAGCCCACATTGACACACTTAAAAAAAGTGCTGAAAAAATAAAAATGTACTTAAATGAAAACTGCATTATTTTAAACTAATTTCTTTATAACCATTTGGAATCTCAAATGGAAACGTTAATTCTTCATTAAATTCAACCGACTTATATTCAATATTTATAGTGGTTAATTTTTCATGGTCTGTGGCTCTAATATTGATATTTTCGGGAAACTGCTCACCTTTGATATCTTTATAGTTTGCGTAGGAAACGGAAAGCATTTGTTTCTTTTCCGTATTGGTAATTTCTTGTCGGTTTAGTTTGAAATTATCCGGATTCATAAAAAACAAAATACCAAATAGTTCATTTTCTTTTATCGGCGATAATTGATAAAGCTGATTGTCAATTTTAGAATCATATTTTTCCTTTTTTAAGTTTAAAACCGCTTGTCCCAACAAAATATTTTGGACTTTTTGATAATCCAATTCCGTTCCAAGCCATTTGCTTAACAAGGCAAAATCTCCATCATAATAAGTGCCCTTTAATTTTTCGTAATAACTAACTCTATCCGGCGTAATTTTAACTTTCGCTAAGGGAAATCCAAACTTGGTGGCACTCATCCAAATTGTTTTATCCATTTCTATGCGAAGTTTAATGTTGATGGAAGTTGACATTTTACTGTCAGAATAATCGGCATTCAAATTGGCGTTTACCGTTTTTTGGCTAAAATTATTATCATAGTGATTGCTAATTATTTTTTTTGTGGAAATACCTTCAATAATCTCTGAATTCGTTACGCTTTTTTTGCTTTTACACGAAGAAAGTGCAAGTAACATTAATATCGCTATTTTAAAATAGTGCTTCATCTTTTAATTTAATTTTCTTAACGCAATGGCTCTTTGTTTGTATTTTAACGCTTCACTTTTATTTCCCAACTTTTCATGGCTTAGGGAAATTTGTTCGTGAAAATCGGCTTCCATTGCGCTGTTGTCAATAACAAAATCAATGCCAATACTTAAAACGGCAATTGCTTCATTATATTTTCCCAGCTTATTTAGTGCCAAACCATTCATTTTATATAAAAAAGGCTGCTCCGGGAATAATTCCAAAGCTTCTTTACTGTCGGCATAAACTTGTTCAAAAAGTTCACCTGCTGCTTCATTTTCCAAAATTTCCTTTACTGATTTAAAGTCCTTGTTTTCTGCATAAGACTTTTTTAAGGTTTCAATATCCGAATTTCCGGTGATGATTTCAACTGTTTTTCCGGGAACCGCATTTCTGTTTTCCAAAAAATTTTTGAACGATTTTATGCGCAATGTTGCCATCGCATTTTCTTCAATTTTCGCAATCAATGCTTCCGCCTCTGCAAAATTCTTGTTTTGAATGTAAAGAAACACCAATTCTTCGGATTCTTTTGGCTCAAGTTTCAGTATTTTTTTTTGAACTTCAATGGCCTTATTAAAATTCCGCTGTGCTTTTAAAATGGCCACCTTATGATGTAACAAATACCTGTTTTCCGCTTCAAATTCCAAGGCTTTATCAATAAATAATTCCGCTTCAAAATAGTTGTTCAATTCTAAATGATTTTTTGAAAATTCAAATAAAACAGGTACATTCACAGAATCAATTTCATTGCACAATTCCAGACTTTCAATCGCTTTTCCGTAATTTTTTATGGCCTTTTGCTTTAAAGCTTCAAAAAAATGAGTCTGAAATTTTAAGCTGTTTTCTTCCTCTGTGTTTATATTTTGGGCAATTGAAATACCTGAAATGAACAACATTCCAACCGCAATTACCCAATGTAAATTCCTAATTTTCATACAGCGCTGCAATATACAATTTATTCAAGTGAAAAATATGTTAATTAGGTGGTAAGAAAAGAGAGAATAGAATAGCGAGAAAAGACTTTTAAGTTTTAGATTCCTTTCGGAATTGCGTCAATTAGTTTTTGGGCATAAACCGTTTTTGGCGATTCATAAATGGCATCGGCATCACCAATTTCTTCAATTTTGCCATTATTCATCACCATCAGCTGGTCGGCCATATATTTTACGACCGCCAAATCGTGGGATATAAAAATATAGGTAAAGCCAAAATCGGCCTTCAATTCATTAAGCAAATTTAACACTTGGGCCTGCACGGAAACATCAAGTGCCGAAACTGATTCATCGCAGATAATCAATTTAGGTTTCAGGACAATCGTTCGTGCAATTCCGATTCGCTGCCGCTGTCCACCCGAAAACTCATGCGGATATCTGTAAAAATGTTCCGCCAGCAAACCAACGCGTTCCAACAATTCAAAAACATATTTTTTTCGTTCTTCGGATGAATTTAATATTCCGTGCACTTTCATCGGTTCCATCAATGCTTCACCAACCGGAATTCTTGGATTAAGTGATGAAAATGGATCCTGAAAAATAATCTGGACTTCTTTTCTAAAATCCTTCAACGCTGATTTTGACAGATTGGTAACGTCCTTTTGTTTGTAAAAAATTTGGCCTTTTGTGGCTTTTTCCAAATGCAAAATGGTACGTCCCAAGGTTGTTTTGCCGCAACCAGATTCTCCAACCAATCCTAAAGTTTCTCCTTCAAAAAGTTGAAAAGAAACCTCGTTCACCGCTTTTACGGGATTTGCTTTTCCAAAGAAAAAAGGTTTTTCAGCATTAAAATAAGTCGCCACATTTTTTACCTCCAGCAAGGGTTTTGACGCATAAATTTTGTCGTGAAAATCGTTGCGTTGTGCTGTGGAATACACTTCATGAGCAAACGTGTTTTCTATAAAATCTGTAACGGTGGGCAGCTTTTTTAGACGTTCTTTTAAGTTGGGTTTCGAATTTATAAGCGCTTTGGTGTAATTGTGAACAGGATGTTTAAAAACCTGGGCCACATTTCCCTGCTCCACAATTTCTCCCTGATACATCACCAAAACGGTATCTGCTATTTCCGAAACCAAAGCCAAATCGTGGGTAATGAAAATAATGCTCATTTCAGTTTCCTGCTGAAGCGCTTTCAATAGCTCAATAATTTCCTTTTGAACAGTAACATCCAATGCCGTTGTTGGTTCGTCGGCAATTAAAATTTGTGGTTTGCAAGCGATCGCCATCGCAATCATCACCCGTTGTTTTTGTCCGCCCGAAAGCTGATGCGGATATTGACTGTACATCACTTCTGCCCTTGGCAATTTCACCTTATGAAAAAGCGCAATGACCTGGTTTTTAGCTTCCTTTTTCGATAGCTTTTTGTGCTGCAATAAAATTTCCTGAACCTGATAACCGCAAGTTAAACTCGGATTTAAGGAGCTCATAGGCTCCTGAAAAATCATAGAGATTTTATTTCCCCTTATTTTTTGAAACTCCTTTTCTGAAGTATTTTGTAAATTGGTATCGTTGAATAAAATACTGCCGCTGATGGTCGCTTTTTTTGAGAGCAGTCCTAAAATTGCCAAAGAAGTGACCGATTTACCGCTGCCCGATTCACCAACGATGCCTAATATTTGCCGAGAATTCAACTCAAATGAAACGGCATTCACCACCTTATTTTGCTCATCGTTTGAACCAAATGAGATTGATAAATTTTGTACTTTTAATATTGGTTCCATAGGGTTAACATTGGTGTTTCTCTTATTTACGAATATAGCCAAATTTGAACAAACTTAAAAAGTCACTTTATTTTTGGTCGCTAATTTTACCAATCCGACTGCAGAAACAAATGCCCAGCACCCTTCCAATATCACAAACGGCATATAATTCAACAATATGGAAGCCAAACAGGCTATGCCAGCGCCCAAAAAATTTAACAGCAAATACGTTAAACTGTCGGTTTTAATTTTCCCCAATAAATTAAGAAAAAAAGCCAATAAAAGTAAGGTTACGCCAATAAATCCGGTCCAGTCGATGTAGTTCATTTCAATCATAAATTAGTTGAATATTGTTTTTTTAATCTCACTAGAGATTACTTTTTTTTAAAGCTTTCTTCGTAAGTTGCTATCCATTCTTTTACAGTTACTTTTTTTGAAAGTACCGCAATCAAGTCGAACGGAATTTGATTCATTTTTTTAAATCTGATGCAACTTTTTCCCATATCCAATTTTGTATCGCAATGTTTTGGATATTCCTGCAGAAACCAATTCATGAGTTTTTGGTTCGCATACAAACCCATATGGTAAATCGCGATAAAATTTTTCTGAGAAGCGATACTCATAAATGGAAGCGGCGATTT
>CAMDPE010000096.1 GCA_945903795.1 Lutibacter flavus
ATAATGGCGTCAATAAAATAATTTCCAACAAAAAAGCACCTCTTGTTGTTGCGTGCGCTGATCCTTTATTTGGACTTTATAAAGAAGCTAGCACTTATCCTACATTGTTTGAAAATTATATTTCTGGAGATTCTGAGTTTAAAAACAAAACCAAACTTCATCAGGAATCCTGGAAATTGGTTCATCCTTATTTTGAAAAAACAAAAAATGCTAAATTAAATAAATACAAAGAATTGGCTCACACGCCCAAAACATCTTATCAAATTTCCGAAATCGTACCAGCAGCAATAAACGGAAAAATAGACACGCTTTTTGTTGAAAAGGACGCAGATGAATTTGGCGTTTTTAACCAAGAAACCAATCATTTAATGTTTCGTAAAAAAACCGAATTGAATAACGCCTCTTTAAGCAATCTCAGTGCTATTTATACTTTTATGCAAGGCGGAAAAGTATTCATCTTGGAACCCGAAGAAATGCCAGATCCCGAACAATCAATGAATGCTTTATTAAGATATTAAAATGTTTAAATCACATTTCATTAAAAAAGATAACAGCTAATTTCAATAAGAATTATTAATCATAAATTCCAATATTATGTCAGTATTAAAAGTTATTGAACTCATGGGAAATTCCACCATTAGTTTTGAGGATGCCGTTCAAAATGTAGTTAATGAAGCTTCAAAAACGGTAAAAAATATTAAGTCGGTATATATTGAACATTTTCATGTGACAATAAACGGCAATAAAATATCACAATTCCGCGTAGACACAAAAGTCACTTTCGGAATTTTAGATGAATAGTTATTTTTGAGTTAATTAGTAAAATGAGGTGTTTTTTAGCGTTGTACCTAACCCAATAAACTTACATCCTGGATTTTCAAAAATACCTCATTTTATTTTAATTGATTTTCAATTTTATCATAACATAAAAATCTACCCGTCTAATAACACAAAAAAATAAAAACATGAATCAAATAAATATATTTAACGAAAATGTGGAAGCCTATGAGGCTTGGTATGAAAAATATCCTGAAGTCTATCTTTCTGAAGTTGCTGCACTAAAGGAACAATTTTTAAAATTGCCAGAAAACATTAAGGGTATTGAGGTTGGTATTGGCACCGGAAGGTTTGCAAAAGAATTAGGCATTAAGGAAGGCGTTGAACCAGCCAGCGAAATGGCAGCGCTCGCCTTAAAAAGAGGCATTGAGGTGGTAAACGGCACCGCTGAAAATCTACCTATGAAAGATATGTATTTCGATTTTGTGCTCTTTGTCACTATTTGCCATTTAAACAATGTGAAACGTGCTTTTAAAGAAGCGCACCGAATATTAAAACCAAAAGGGAGCATTATTATTGGTTTTATTGATAAAGATCAAAAAATTGGAAAAACCTATGAAGAAAACAAAATGAGAAGCACCTTTTTTAGGCATGCCAATTTTTATTCCGTAGCTTTTGTCACCAAATTGTTGAAGGAAGCCGGATTTAAGGAATTTGAATACAACCAAACGCTGTTTGGTGGTTTGGACGAAATAAATGAAGTACAATTACCAAAAGAAGGGTTTGGACAAGGTTCTTTTGTGGTGGTTAAGGCTGTGAAGAAATAAAAAATATTTGAGTCGAAAACAAAAACAGGATTGCTTTTGGCAATCCTGTTTTGTTTAATTTCATTTTAAACTTAAGCCTTCTCCCACCCCGTCAATCCTGCAGAAATAACAAATTTCATTACATCGCTGGAACTGATGTTTAATGGTTTGATATTGGCTTTTGGAACAATAAACAACTCGCCAGAAAAATTGTAGGAATGAGGAAAATACACAGCTACTTTATTTGTTTCACCCAAAAGCGCCAGATTTTCTTCAGTAATAAAACCAATTTTTTCAAGGTCAGAACTTAAATTTACTTTTACCAAAACCGGCTGGTTGAATTTTTTTTCTTTGCCCACAAATGCTGAAAACAAGTCGTTAAAAGCCGAGTACACAAATTTCACCAAAGGAATCCTGCTAATTACATTTTTAAATACGGCTTTTAAAGGCTGCGCAATAAAAGTTCTTCCGATAAATCCAATTAAAACTAAAAATATAAGTAGTGTCAAAACGCCCAAACCGGGAATTTTGATGCCAAAAAATTTAAAGATTAAATCTTGGGACAAACCATCCATGAACATAAAAACCGAGTAAATAATATATCCTGTTATAGTTAAAGGCGCAATATACAGTAGACCTTCCAGCAAATAATTGATTAATCTTTTCATCATGATATCTTAATATTTTGTTTGGTTTTTTATGATTTGCTATTTTGTAAAAACCCTTTTTTTGAATAATATGTAGTACAATTTCACCAGCAAAAACATACTTCAAAGATATGTCGAAAATTTGAATTTTTTTAAGCCAACTTTTTAGCTTCATTTTAATATAGTGCTAAATTTAAAAATTGCTTGTTGCTAGAAGTGCAGACTAAATATAGTCATTGTTACGGAATTTTTACTATGCCCTAATTGCTGGTTTTAAATTAAGTTTATTTACTAGCTTTGCATTTTGAAATAAATAATAGTGGAAAACACAAACGAAAATTCAGTCAATTTAAACAAATACATCAGCAGCACAGGAATTTGCTCTCGGCGAGAAGCAGAAAAATTAATTGTTGATGGTTTTGTAACCATTAATGATAAACCAACACAATTGGGTAATCGTGTTTTTGAAGGCGATGTGGTGAAAATAAAGGGAAAACCTTTATATGCTAATCCCAAAACTTTATACATTGCATTTAACAAACCTGTTGGCATTGTTTGTACTACCGATTTAAAAGAACGTAAAAACATTGTCGATTTTATCAACCATCCGCAGCGGCTTTTTCCTATTGGCAGATTAGACAAACCCTCACAAGGATTGATTTTTTTAACGAACGACGGAGATATTGTAAATAAAATTTTAAGAGCCGGAAACAATCATGAAAAAGAATATATTGTATCTGTAAGGCAACCAATTACTTCAGAATTTATTCAGAAAATGAGTAGTGGACTTCCAATTTTAGATACGGTCACAAAAAAATGTGAAGTAACTAAATTAAGTAATTACTCCTTTAAAATTGTGTTAACCCAAGGCTTAAACCGCCAAATTCGCAGAATGTGCGATTATTTAAATTATGATGTCACCAGCCTAAAACGCACCCGAATTATGAACGTGAATTTAGAAGGCATAAAAGTTGGCGAATGGCGCGAATTAACTGAAAAAGAAATGCTTCAAATCAATAATATGATTTCAGATTCCTCGAAAACAGAAGAAGCTTCAATGGATGCACATAAAAAGAAATAGAAATTTCAACTTTCAAACTTTAAACTTTCAAACTTTAAACTTTTTACTTTAATTCTAATCAGTATCTTTGCCGACTATGCAATTTGAATTAAAAACAACCGACCCGCAAAGCAAGGCTAGAGCTGGCGTAATTACACCTGATCACGGAGAAATTGAAACGCCTATATTTATGCCCGTTGGAACCGTAGGTTCGGTAAAAGGCGTACACCAAAGCGAATTAAAAGACGAGATAAACCCTGATATCATTTTAGGAAATACCTACCATTTATATTTACGTCCGCAAACAACCATTTTAGAGCAGGCCGGTGGTTTGCATAAATTTATGAATTGGGACCGCAATATTTTGACAGATAGTGGTGGTTATCAGGTATATTCACTTTCAGAAAGTCGAAAAATTAAGGAAGAAGGCGTAAAATTTAAAAGCCATATTGATGGCTCTTATCACACCTTCACGCCAGAAAATGTAATGGAAATTCAACGCACCATTGGTGCCGACATTATTATGGCATTTGATGAATGCACACCATATCCTTGCGATTATGGTTATGCAAAACGATCCATGCACATGACACATCGCTGGTTAAATCGTTGCATAACGCATCTGGAAAAAACACCTTTCAAATACGGTTACAGTCAGGCTTTTTTCCCGATTGTGCAAGGAAGCACTTATAAAGATTTAAGAAAACAATCGGCCGAGTTTATTGCTTCTGTTGGTGCAGAAGGAAATGCTATTGGTGGACTTTCAGTAGGAGAACCTGCGGAAGAAATGTATGAAATGACTGAAATTGTTACGGCAATTTTACCTGAAGACAAACCGCGTTATTTAATGGGCGTTGGGACACCAGCTAACATTTTGGAAAATATCGCCTTGGGAATTGATATGTTTGACTGTGTGATGCCAACCAGAAATGCCCGTAACGGTATGTTATTTACGGCCAACGGCACCATTAATATCAAAAATAAAAAATGGGAAAATGATTTTTCTCCCATTGATGAAATGGACATCACCTTTGTGGATAAAATGTATTCAAAAGCATATCTGCGCCATTTATTTATCTCAAAAGAATTACTTGGAAAACAAATAGCTTCCATTCATAATTTAGGGTTTTATTTGTGGTTGGTTCGTGAAGCAAGAAAGCATATATTAGCCGGAGATTTTACGCCTTGGAAAAACACAATGGTGAAACAAATGGATAACAGAATGTAGTCAATAGATAATTGATAAAAGATAAAGAGAGAAAAGACCAAAGATTTAAGGATTCAGAAAGATTAATTTACGATTAAACAATCAACTTGAGAATACTCGACAAATACATATTAAAAAAATATTTTAGCTCCCTTATTTTGGTATTGGCTTTGTTGATTCCTATTGCCATAGCCATTGATGTATCTGAGAAAATAGATAAATTTTTACGAGATCCCGAATTATCGTTAGGTGAAATTCTTAAAGACTATTACTTAAATTTTATTATTATTTATGGCAATACATTTTTGCCTCTGGCCTTGTTTATTGCAGTTATATTTTTTACCTCAAAACTTGCCGGAAATACCGAAATTATTGCCATACACTCCGCTAAAATTTCTTTTACAAGGTTTTTAAAACCCTATTTTATAGGCGCAACTATTGTTACCGCAATTGCTTTGTTCATGAATCATTTTGTGGTGCCAAACAGCAATAAAACTTTTGAGGAATTTAACAGAAAATATTTGCAAAAAAAGCAACTTAACGAAAATTATTTAACCAATATCAATTTGCAATTGGGACCAAATGATTATGTGTTTTTGAAAAGCTATACGGTTGAAACTAAAGTTGGTTATTATTTTTCTTATGAAAAATTTGAAGGTACCAAACTAAAATATAAACTATTTGCAGACAATATTCGTTGGGTTGAATCTGACAGTACTTTTAAATTAATTAACTACAAAAAAAGATTCATTTTAAAGGATCGGGATATTATTGAATCTGGTTCAGTTTTAGATACTGCGTTTAGTTTTACTAACGAAGATCTTATTAATATAGATTACATGGCCAAAGAAATGAATTCTGCCAAATTAAATGAATTTATCAATACCTCTAGAGATAGAGGTGTCAGCAATTTAAATGTTTATTTAGTTGAACTTCATAAACGAACAAGTTTGCCTGTTTCCTCTTATATACTAACATTTTTAGCAGTTTCACTAGCTTCAAAAAAACGCCGAGGTGGCATGGGCGTAAATTTAGCGATTGGAATATCGCTCATGTTTGTTTACGTATTTTTATTAAAAATTGCTGAAGTACTGGGTGCCGGAGCCGAAAAAAATTCATTCTTTGTGGTATGGTTACCAAATATTGCATTTGGAGGCTTAGCTATATATTTATACCTTAAAAATGCCAAAAACTGAGCTAAAAAACTACCTTCATCTCCATTTCTTGGTGTTTATTTGGGGGTTTACCGCAATTTTAGGAGCCTTAATAAGCATTGACGCCATTCCTTTAGTTTGGTATCGAATGCTCTTCGCCGTAATTATTGTGTTCATCTATTTTATTATTAAAAAAAAGTCGCTAAGCATAGGACCAAAAGCATTGCTCAAATTTTTTATTGGAGGTGTAATCATTGCGGTCCATTGGATCTTTTTTTTCTCTGCCATTAAGGTCGCCAACGTATCCGTTGCGTTAATTGCCATGAGTACAGGCGCTTTATTCACTGCTTTTATAGAACCTTTATTTTTTAGAAGAAGAATTAATTTCCTTGAATTATTATTTGGATTAATTGTGATCTCTGGTTTATATTTAATTTTAAATGTTGAAGGAAACTATACGTTAGGAATAATTTATGCATTAATTGCTTCATTTTTATCGGTCTTATTCACAGTTCTTAATGGCTTATATGTAAGAAAATATACACCTGAAGTAATTTCGTTTTATCAATTGTTATTTGGTGTTGCATTTATAACAATCTATATTTTTGCCACAATAGGCTTTACGTTTGAAAAATTCACTTTAAAATCTTCGGATTTTATATATTTATTAATATTAGGCAGTATTTGCACAGCCTACGCATTTATTGTTTCAGTAAAAATAATGAAGCACTTAACGCCATATACAGTCATACTTACCTTAAATTTGGAGCCTGTTTATGGAATCATTTTAGCAGTAATTATTTTTGGCGAAAAAGAAAAAATGAGTGCACAGTTTTATGTTGGTGGTGCCATAATTTTATTGATTGTTATCATCAACGGAATTTTAAAAAATAAAAAAAAGACTATAATTTAACTTTCTAAAATTGATTAGTTGTTATATTTGTAGTTCAACCAAACTTTAAAAATATGGAATATTTAGATTTTGAATTGCCAATTAAAGAACTAGAGGAACAATATGATAAATGCGTTTTAATTGGTAAAGAAAGTGATGTTGATATGACCGAAAGTTGTAAAAACATTGAAAAAAAATTACTAAAGACCAAAACTGATATCTATAAAAACCTAACTGCTTGGCAAAGGGTGCAACTTTCCCGTCATCCAAGAAGACCTTATACCTTAGACCATATTACAGCACTTGCCGGGGAAACTTTTATGGAATTACACGGCGATCGCACATTTAAAGATGACAAGGCGATGGTTGGCGGATTGGGAAAAATAGGAAATCAATCGTTCATGTTTATTGGCCAACAAAAAGGCTATAACACAAAAACACGCCAATACAGAAATTTTGGAATGTCAAATCCTGAAGGCTATAGAAAGGCCTTGCGATTGATGAAAATGGCTGAAAAATTTGGAATTCCTGTAGTCACTTTTTTAGACACACCTGGCGCTTATCCGGGATTGGAAGCGGAAGAACGCGGACAAGGTGAAGCCATTGCACGTAATATTTTTGAAATGACACGTTTAAAAACTCCAATTATTACTGTTGTAATAGGTGAAGGCGCATCGGGTGGCGCTTTGGGAATAGGTGTTGGAGACCTGGTTTATATGATGGAAAATACCTGGTACAGCGTTATTTCTCCTGAATCATGTTCCTCAATCTTATGGAGAAGCTGGGAACACAAAGAAGAAGCCGCAGAAGCTCTAAAATTAACTGCGGAAGACATGAAAAAGCAAAAACTGATCGATGGAATTATTAAAGAACCGCTTGGCGGCGCCCATTTTGACAGAGAAACTGCTTTTAAAGAAGTAGAAAAAACCATCCTGAAAGCTTTTGATGAATTAAAAAAGCTATCCCCTAAAGAACTTGTAAAAAAACGTATGGAAAAATACGCCGAAATGGGTGTTTTTAAAGGGTAATATTTTTGGGTTGTGAGTTTTAAGTGTTGAGTTTTAAGTGTGTTTTTTTTTAAACTTAACTACATGAATAAACAGTTAAACGATTAAACAGTTAAACAGTTATCAACTTTAAACTTTGCTATGTATATTCTTTCACCGCAACAAACAGCAAATGCAGATAAAGTAACCATTAAAAATAAAGGCATTACTTCTGTTGATTTGATGGAAACTGCCGCCATAAGTTGCTTTCAGTGGCTGCACAACAAGTTGCAGGGTGAAAACAGAAACATTCATATATTTTGCGGGATAGGAAATAATGGCGGTGACGGTTTGGTGATTGCCCGACATTTACACAAACATAACTATCACATAAATTGTTATATTGTTAACTTCAGCGACAAGAGAACCGAAGAATTTGTGTTTAATTACAATAGACTTATAGAAATTGGTTTAAACCCAATCGAACTTAATAACGAAAATGATTTTCCTGTAATTGAAGCCAATGAATTAGTGGTTGATGCTATTTTCGGAAACGGGCTTACCAGAAATCCGGAAGGATTCACTAAAAAATTAATACAATACCTAAACAAGAAAAAAGTTTTTGTCTTGACCATCGACATTCCTTCGGGCTTGTTTACAGACAGAACTGTAACAGATCCATCCACTGTTTTAAAATCCAGCCATATTCTCACATTTCAAACACCAAAAATGGCTTTTTTGCTACCAGAAAATAAAGATTTCATAAATACCTGGGAAGTGATTGATATTGGCCTAGATCAAAATTATATTGAAAGTTTAAAGCCTAAAAACCATTATACAACATTAAACGATATCATTCCAATATACAAAACCCGCAACAAATATGATCACAAAGGCATTTATGGCCATTCGCTGATGATTGGCGGCAGTTATGGTAAAATGGGTGCGATTACGTTGGCTTCCAAAGCCGCCTTGAAAATTGGCAGTGGATTGGTTTCTGCCTATATTCCAAAGTGTGGTTATGCAATTTTACAGGTTTCGGTTCCGGAAGTGATGGTTGAAGTGGATATTGATGACGAATTAACTTATTTCAATTTTAAAACAAATCCGACCGTTATTGGTATCGGACCCGGAATGGGAACTGCGGAAAAAACAGCGCAGGGTTTTGAAAATTTTATCAAAGAAAATAAACTTCCTTTAGTTATTGATGCCGACGGTATTAATTTGTTATCCAAAAATCAAATATTACTAAACTATTTGCCAAAAAACACTGTTTTAACACCACATCCGAAGGAACTGGAACGATTAATTGGCGCTTGGAAAAACGATTATGAAAAACTTGAAAAAGTATTGGATTTTTCCAAAAAGCATGATGTAATTTTGGTTATAAAAGGTGCGTATACCGTTGTTGTAAAAGATGATGAACGCTATTTTAATTCAACCGGAAACCCTGCCCTCGCAACCGGAGGAAGCGGTGATGTGTTGACTGGATTGATTACGGGATTGATTGCCCAAGGTTATGAACCTGTAAATGCAGCAATTTTGGGCGTTTATCTTCATGGAAAAACAGCGGATATTGCTTTACCTGTAACCGGTTATGAAACTTTTACAGCTACCACTATTTTTGACTACTTGGCAACTGCAATTTTAGAAGTTTCCGGTAAAAAAGAAGCATAAAAAAAGCCCGAAAAACGGGCTCATTAAAAAATATTTTACTGGTTTTAATATTTGTAAACCATCGCGTTTATATTCATTCCCGCGCCCACTGAAGCCATCAATATCACATCGCCTTTATGAAGACTGTGTGGTTTCAGGTTTCCATGTTTGATTAAATCATACAACGTAATTACCGTGGCTACAGAACTATTTCCCAATGTATGAATGCTCATTGGCATTACGGCGTCAGGAATATCAGTCTTATATAATCGGTAAAATCGTTTGATGATGGCCTCATCCATTTTTTCATTGGCCTGATGAATTAATATTTTCTTGACGTCCAAAATATCAATGCCACTTTTATCCAATGCTGCTTTCATGGCTGTTGGCACAAAGTTCAATCCAAATTCATAAATTTTTCTGCCGTACATTTTTATATATCGAACGTGATCATCATCAGTTTTATCAAATGATTTTCCAAAAAATAGGTAAAAGCATTCTTCTAAAGTATACGTTTGGGCTGCATAACTTAAAATCCCTGTTTTTGTGGTGCTTTCTATCGCCTCAACAACACAAGCACCGGCACCATCAGAATAAATCATAGAATCGCGGTCGTGGTCATCCAATACTCTTGAAAGTGTTTCGGTTCCAACCACCAAACATTTTTTTGCCATTCCTGATTTTATATAAGCTTCTGCCTGAATCATTCCCTGAATCCATCCCGGACAACCGAAAAGAATGTCGTAAGCCACACAATTCGGATTTTTTATTCCCAAACGGTGTTTTACCCTTGAAGCCAAACTTGGCAATATATCGCTTTGAGTAGCGTCACTTTTTACATCTCCAAAATTATGTGCCAAAATTATATAATCCAACTCTTCCTGATCAATTTTAGCATCTGCAATCGCTTTTTCGGCCGCAAAAAATGCCAAATCGGACGAATTTAATTCTGGACTTGCATAACGTCTTTCCTCTATGCCTGTAATCGACTTAAATTTTTCAATCACCACATCATTTTCATAACCAAAAGGAGTACCGTCATCATTTAAAAATTGATTGGTTAAAAAGTCTGAATTTTTTTTAACCACTGTAGGAATATAGCTTCCTGTTCCTGTAATTACTGAATTTATTGCCATTATCATTATTTAAAATGTAAATATAACAAGTTTTTTTATTGCTTGTCCAATTCCGCAATTTTAATTTGCATCACAGTTGCAATAGAAAGTGCGCGTGATTTCGCCGCATGGGCAATTTCACCACTAAAATGTTCATCAACAGTGTTATTGAAATGCAAAAGCCATTGCTTAAAATGTTCGGTTTTAAAAGGTTTTTTTGATTGTAAATCTATGTGAGGCCTCATCGCATTTTTTTGATAGGTTCCTGAAAAAAACAGGATATTATCCCAAAAATCGACCAAGGTTTGTAAATGTTCGGCTAACAATTCAGGGTTGGAGAATTCTGAAAAAAAATGATGCATTAAATCATCATTCATTAATTTTACATAAAAATCTTTTACCAGCAAGTAAATATCCTCACGGTTTCTAATGTCACTCTTCATTCCATTTTTATAAAAAAGTTTTGTCGAAGGCGATTGGAAGTAAATCTAAAACAGAATCAGTTTTAATAATTTCACCTTCTTCACCCATAAAATAAACCTCAATCTTGTCTTTTTGTTTAATTTCATATTCCGACAAGGTTTGCCTGCAAGCACCGCAAGGAGCCACAGGTTCTTTTAGAATTGGTGATGAAGAACTTGCCGAAATGGCCAGCTTCAATATTTTTTTATTGGGAAATTCCGAAGAAACTTTCCAAATAGCAACACGTTCGGCACACATCCCGGAAGGATATGCGGCATTTTCCTGATTGTTTCCTGTAATCATGGTTCCGTCTTCTAAAAGGAAGGCAGCGCCAACTTTAAACTTAGAATACGGTGCGTAGGCATTTTGTTTTGCTTCAATGGCTTTATTCATCAATCCTTTTACAGAGCTAG
>CAMDPE010000097.1 GCA_945903795.1 Lutibacter flavus
CTTCACCCCAACCTGCTCTAATTTTCAAATCATTTATTCCCTCAACATTGCTAAAAAAGGCTTCTTTTGAAATTCTCCAACCTCCTGAAAATGATGGAAAATAACCCCATCTATTTTTTGCACCAAAACCTGAATAGGCATCAGCTCTAAAATTGGCAGTTAATAAATATTTGTCTTCAAAGCTATAGTTTAATCTTCCAATCACGGCTTCATTTCTTCCTTTAGCTTCACTATATCCCGCTGTTCTTGTTGAACCAGCATTTACAGTTTGTACTGCTGCTGAACCAAAGCCCCTGGCACTTATGCTTGCAGAAGAATTTTCCGCTTCCGATGAAATATATCCAACTAAAGCGTTAAAATTGTGATTGTTAAATGATTTCGCAAAAGAAAGGGTGTTTTCAAAATTCCATAAAGTATTTTGATTGTTATACAAAGATGCCATCCCGCTAAATCCTCTACCTTCTCTACTTGTGTATGGGTCAACCCAAGAATTATATGTACTGTTCAATTTCTCAAACCCAAATAAAGATTTGAATTTCAAGTATTTTAAAAATGAAATTTCCGCATAAACATTCCCATTAAATTTATAATTTTCGTAGGCATGTTCATTTTTTAAAATCAAGGCTACAGGGCTTTCAAGATCTGAAATAAATGGATTTATTGAAAATGTTCCGTCAGCTTCATATACATCCGTAACAGGAGCGCCTGTTATTGAATTTAAAATTACACCAAACTTACCAGCTTCATTGATATCAATATCTTTCCATTTGCTATAGCCAATACTTGAACCAACTTTTACAGATTCACTTATTCTATGATCAAGATTTAGCTTAAAGGTAAATCTTTCAACTTTATTCGTCATTACAACCCCTTCTTGGTCAAGATAGGTTCCTGAAAGATAATAATTTGTTTTTTCATCGCCTCCGGAAACTCCCAATGCATAATTTGAAGTTAATGCCGTTCTTAATACTTTATCTTGCCAGTTATTGTTATATGGATAGTTGCTCCAGTTAGCCGTCTGGCCCATTTCAGTCATTAAAGCTTTATATTGGGTTGCATCTAAAACATCTAATTTATTAGATACCGTTGATGACGAAGTATACGCGTCCAATGTTACTTTTGTTTTTTGGTTTCCACCTCTTTTTGTAGTAATAAGGATAACACCATTTGAACCATTGGCACCATAAATTGCTGCCGAGGAAGCATCTTTAAGAACCGTCATCGACTCAATATCCGATGGGCTTATTTCATTAATTGAAGTAGTTGGCACACCATCAAGAATATATAAAGGTTCTGCGCCAGCAGTAATTGTTGAAGTTCCCCTTACTCTAATGGTATAACCGGCTTGCGGCTGACCAGAAGGTTTTGTAATTTGAACTCCGGCAACTTTACCTTCAAGGGCGTGCCCAATTCCAGTATTTGCTCTTCCTTCAAATTCTTTTGAACTAACAACTGCAACTGCACCAGTTATGTCCTTTTTTTTGGAGGAACCAAAACCAACAACAACAACTTCCTGCAAAACAACATTGCTAGGAGCAAGAATTACATTTAATGAAGTTTGACCATTTAAAGCTACATCTTGGGTGATATACCCAACGTAACTAAAACTAATAACTGCATTTTTTGGTAAATCATTTAAAATAAATTTACCGTCAAAATCGGTAGTTGTTCCATTTTTGGTATTTTGAACAACTACATTAACACCTGGTAACGGACCAGAAGCGTCCGAAACTTTTCCAGTAACGGTTTGAGCCTGTGCAAAATTGTTTAATAACAATAGCACAGAAATAATTAAGGTTTTTTTAAAAAGATTCTTCATAATTACTTTTGATTAATAAAGATTGAAATTTTAGAATGTGAATAGTTAATTTGTTTTTCAAAAATATGTAAATCATTATTTAATAAAATAGGTATTTACGTATTATTATCCTCAAATTGCGCAAATAAGATTTAATTGCCTTAAATTATTACTTTATCAAAATTTAAATTTATGCAGTCGTTAAGCGTTATAAACCAGTTAAATATAATTATAATTGAAAATATATCAAAACTATATTTTATATTTTTATATTTTTGTTTGAAAGTAAAATTGAATTAGCATTGATCAATCCTCAGAAAAAAAATATAACGTTACAAGATATCGCTGAATCAACAGGTATTTCTGCTTCTACAGTTTCCAGAGCGCTAAATAACCATCCGAAAATAAACCAGAAAACAAAGGAAAAAGTTTGGAAAGTTGCTAAAAAACTTGGCTATTTACCCAATATTCCTGTTTACATGCAAAAGCAAAAAAATAACATTGTTGTTTTTTTAGTTGATGAGCTCAGTAATTTAAAAATCCATGAATTTATTTTAGCTTCACAAGAATTACTGATAGAAAATGGATTTCAGCCCATCATTAAATTTATGGACAATAATATGCCTGTCGATAAATTTTTAGATCTAATTAAGGATATTGATGTTGTTGGCCTTATAAGTTTACTAAATGAAAAGCAACACATACCAGATTTTAAGTTGCCTTTGGTTTCCATAAATAAATCCGATTCTGGGTTTCCGCAAGCACAAATTTTACCAGATATCTTTAATGGCGCCTATTTGGCAGCGAATCATTTACTAAACCAAGGTGCAAAAAAAATAGCCTTAATTCTTGGTGATTCTAAAAGCACTATCTATGATGATATGTCAGCTGGTTTTAAGGCAGCTTTCACCTCCAATTCTAAAAGCAGTTTTAAAATTGTAAAATGTGATTTAAATAAAGAAATTTTAAAACAGGAGTTTGAAGAAATTATAAATGAAAAAATTCCGGTTAACGGCATTATTACTTGTAACAACGATGTTGCTTGCCAGTTGCATGCTTTTCTGCATTCAAAAAATATTAAAATTCCTGATACAGTTATGCTTATTGGTTTTGGCAATGAAATATTTGTAAATTTAGTTTCACCCGGTATTTCAACTATTGAATATTCATCACATAATATGGGAAGGATAGCGGCAGAACAATTGCTGGAAATTATGTCCAATAACAATACTGAACATAAATTGCTTATTGAGCCTGCTAAACTAATTATTAGGGCATCTTCTTTAAAAATAGTGCAAGACTGATTGTTCTAATAAGCTCGCAAACACCATTCAAGTTTTTTTTTAATTATTTTCAATCAATTCGCTTATTGCATTGAAAATAATTGAACCATTATTCCAGTTTTTATCGCATAAAATTTAATGCAACATATTGCATAAAATTTTTAGAATATTTAATACTAATGAATTTAAAATGATTAATTTCTGAATATTCCAGCACATTCCACGCTTTAAATAAATCATAATCCTATTGTTATAAGCTATATAGAGCTATGCTAAAAATATTAAATTTAATATATTTAGTAAAAAAATAATGCAATTATATGCAGTGTTAAAAAAATATACTTATTTTAGCGTCGCAAAAAATATAAAAATACCGACCATAAAATAGTGTAAAAACCACAATTTTTTAATTTAATAGCAGTGGTTTAAATAGATTTTAATAACAAAAAAAGTACAAAATATAAAATAAAGAACAATAATTAATGTCCTTGTTTTTGTGCTGAATTAATAATTTATTAATTCAAAAGATGGCTAACATATGAAACGTAATTATGGAATTGTAGCGCTCATTTTGATCACATTTTTTGTGATTTCCTTTTTAACAAATATTTTGGGTGCACTCAACCCAAGTGTGTCATTAAACTTTAGTCTTAGCGAAACCATGGCCGGTTTTTTACCATTTTCTTTTTTTATAGCTTATGGAGTTATGTCAATTCCTGCAGGACTTCTATTAGAAAAATTTGGCGAGAAAAAAATGATGGTTCTTGCTTTTTTATTGGCGCTTTTAGGAGCTGTTATTTTTGCCTACCATCCTACTTTTGAAGTTTTTCTGTTCTCTTTATTTACTATTGGCACCGGTATGGCAATATTGCAAGTTGCTATTAATCCTTTGTTGAGGGTTTCTGGAGGCGAGGAAAACTATGCTTTTACTTCCGTTTTAGCACAATTAATTTTTGGCGTCGCTTCATTTATCAGTCCGCAGGTTTATTCTTGGTTGGTGACCAATATTGAAAATACTGAAACCGAAAAAGGCTGGCTTATTAATACCTTATCGGATTTGGTGCCGGTCAATATGTCTTGGGTTTCCATTTATTGGATATTTGCGCTTGCCAGTTTGTTGATGATCTTCATCATTTTTTTCTTTTCTTTTCCAAAAGTGGTTTTGAATGATGATGAAAAAGCAGGATCAAAAGAAAGTTATTTAAACCTATTCAAAAACAAATTGGTCATTTTATATTTCTTCGGAATCTTCGCCTACGTTGGTGCTGAGCAAGGAATTTCCTATTGGATGTCAAAATTTCTGCAAGTTTATCACGGTCTCGATTACAAAACAGTTGGTGCAAATGCCGTTGGAAATTTTTGGGGATTAATGACCCTTGGCGGTATTTTGGGATTGGTTTTGCTTAAAATAATGGACAGCAAGTTGGTGCTTCGGATATTTACCTTTTTGTCAATTTTAAGTTTTACCGCTGCAATATTCGGTAGTTCACAAGTATCATTATATGCTTTTCAGTCATCAGGGTTTTTCTTATCAGTAATGTATCCAATTATTATCTCATTGGCATTAAATTCTGTAAGTAAACACCATGGTTCCTTTGCCGGAATATTAATGACCGGGATTATGGGTGGAGCCGTAGTGCAATTGCTTATTGGATTAATAAGTGATTTTACTTCGCTAAAAACAGGAATGCTCTTTGTTTATATTACCCTGGCTTATATTTTAAGCATTGGTTTTTGGGCAAAGCCTATCATAAAAAATAAAACATTTAGCTTGAAAAAAAATAGCATCTAAAATGGCAAGATTCAATGAAATAAATATAATAGGAATTGACCTTGGCGGTACCAAAATAAACGCAGGTATGGTTAAAGGCAATAAAATAATTGATAAAAGTTATAAACTCATTCCACAAAATGCCATAGATGAATGGGATTTAATCAATTTAATTATTGATTTAATTAAAGATTTACTTTCCAGAAATAAGGCTGAAGGAATTGGTATTGGTGTTCCCAGCATCTTAAACAGGGAAAAAGGAATTGTTTACAGTGTGCAAAATATTCCCTCTTGGAAAGAAGTTTATTTAGCCGACATTTTAACCGAAGAATTTGGAATTCCGGTATTTTTAGACAATGACGCAAATTGTTTTGCCCTTGGTGAATATCAATATGGAAGAGGAAAAAATTGTAAAAACATGGTTGGATTGACCATAGGAACCGGAATGGGTGCCGGAATAATTACCAACGGACATTTAATGAGTGATGCCAATGGAGGTGCAGGAGAATTTGGCATGATTCAATATAAAGACGGTATATTCGAAGATTATTGCAGCAATAAATTTTTTAAGAAAAATTACCATTTAAGTGGCGAAGAATTAATGAATCTTGCAAATCAGGGAAATACAGAGGCACTTAAAGCCTTTGAAGAATTTGGTAAACACTTGGGCAATGCCATAAAAGCAATTATGTACGCTGTTGATCCTCAAAAAGTTATTATAGGAGGTTCTATTGTTAAATCGGCAAAATATTTTGATAAAAGTTTACAACAAACCATCAAAGAAATAGATTATGAAACAATGCTCGAGAATTTTGAAATCATTTATTCCGATACGCCTGACATTGCAATTTTAGGGGCTACTTCATTATATTACGATAGGTTGGCTATAGTTTAAAACAGTATCTTTATTAAAAATAAATTGAATGACTTATAAATCAATTGTTGGTGTTTGGCTTGGCGGAAGAATTTTGGTTGCCGGAAAAGTTAAAGACGGAAAAACTGAAAACAGCATCACCAAACAAATTAATAATTTGGCTTCTGAAGAACAAATTATTGCTGATGTAGTAAGTATTATTGATAAAGTTATGGATGATGATGTTGTTGGAATTGGTATTGGCGTTCCAAGTTTGGTAGACGTTGAAAAAGGAATTGTGTACAGAGTCCAAAAAATTCCATCTTGGCGTGAAGTGCATCTTAAGGATATTCTTGAAAGTAGATTTAACGTAAAAGTTTATGTTAATAATGATGCAAACTGCTTTGCTGTTGGGGAAAAATATTTTGGAACAGCTAAAGATTATGAAAATATTGTGGGTTTGATACTTGGGTCGGGTGTTGGTGCAGGCATTGTTTTTAAAGGTCATTTATACTCCGGAACAAATTGCGGCGCTGGGGAATTTGGATCGCTGCCTTATAGAAACCACGATTTTGAATATTATTGCAGCGAAGGATATTTTGAAGAAAAATATGGTATAAATGCGGATGTTCTTTATCAGAGAGCTATGCAAAAAGACAAAATTGCATTGGCAATATATGAACAATATGGCCAGGATGTAGGAAATGCAATTAAAGCAATTATGTTTGCCGCAGATCCTGAAATTATAGTTATTGGCGGAAGTATGGCAAAAGCTTTTCCTTTCTTTGAAAATGAAATGAACAGAATTGTTAAAACATTTACCTACAAACATATCTTAAATAAACTTAAAATTATTAAATCAGAAAATGAAGATATCGCCATACTTGGTGCTGCGGCTTTATTTTATGATGCTCAAAATATGACGATGAAAAAGTACTGATAACATTCAAATAAACGTTTAAAAATTCGAACTTTTTTCAACCAGTGAATTTAAAATAACCAACCAAACCATTATGTCACAGATAAACAGCATTCAAAAAAATCAAAATAGCACTTTAGTGCCAACACTTATTATTGCCGGTCTGTTTTTCATTTTCGGATTTGTTACTTGGATTAACGGAGCCTTAATTCCGTTTATGAAAACCATCAACGAATTAACCGACACGCAATCCTATTTTGTGGCATCAGCCTCTTATATTTCTTTTGTGGTGATGGCATTACCCGCTTCCTATATTCTAAATAAAATTGGGTACAGAAAAGGAATGTCTCTCGGTTTATTCATTATGGCCATTGGCGCATTGGTTTTTATTCCCGCCGCAGAGGCCAGAACATACTGGTTGTTTTTAACAGGAATATTTATTCAGGGAATTGGAATGACTTTGTTGCAAACGGCAGCCAATCCGTACATTACCATTTTAGGGCCTATTGAAAGTGGTGCAAAACGTATCGCCATTATGGGAATTGCGAACAAGGTAGCGGGTGCATTAGGGTCTTTAATTTTCGGGGCCATATTATTGTCGGGTATCGATGAAGTAAAAGCAAAAATAAGCACCGTTTCGGCAGCGGAAAAAACGGTGTTGTTAGATAAAATGGCCGACAGTGTTTTTATGCCTTATGTGATTATGGCAGCAGTATTATTTATTTTGGGATTGCTTATCAGAAAAGCACCGCTTCCGCACGTAGAACCTGCGCCTATTGAAGAAATTAACGAAGGAGAAACCGCTAAAACGAGTATATTTCAATTTCCGCATTTATGGTTAGGCGTGTTAACGTTGTTTGTGTATGTTGGTGCAGAAGTAATTGCCGGAGACACTATTATTGCTTATGGGATTTCATTGGGTTTTTCGGCCGATGAAGCCAAATTTTTTACCACATTTACCTTAATGGCTATGGTGGCAACTTATGCATTGGGCGTTGTTTTAATTCCTAAATACATCAAACAGGGAACGGCTCTTAAAATTAGCGCTTTGCTGGGAATCATTTTTAGTAGTTGTATTTTAATGACAACAGGATACACCTCCATTTTATTTGTGGCGGCATTAGGAATAGCAAATGCCTTAGTTTGGCCGGCTGTATGGCCTTTAACGCTTGAAGGTTTGGGTAAATTTACCAAAACGGGATCTGCATTGTTAATTATGGCCATTTCTGGGGGAGCTATTATTCCACCGTTATATGGGAGATTGGTAGATTTAAATAAAAATGAACTTATTGCAAGCGGAATTAATAAAGCCGACGCTATAGCAACTGCGGCAACAAGCAGCTATTGGATTTTATTGCCTTGTTATGCCATTATCCTGTTTTTTGCACTTTGGGGACATAAATATAAAAGTTGGAAGATTTAACCAATTAACCGCAAAGCTTCTTTTTTACTCAAATTGCTCAATGCGGTTTTGCCGGTAAATTCCAAGACCCATGTCGGATTTGTTTTACTGAATTCTCTTAAAATCCAACCAATGGCCTTGTTGATAAAAAATTCTTTTGAGCCCAATAATGAATTGATTACTGAACTAAGTATGGCAGTGTCCAAATTTTCTTTGTATTTTAGTTGAAATAGCAAGGCCGATCTTTGCAACCAAATATTATTTGAGTTTAGCCACTTTTCAACATATATTTCTCTTTGTTCCGGGAACTTTTTAAAATATTCACCCATCAATTTTGCTGCAATAAAATCAACGGTGTCCCACCAAGATTTATGCGTTACCATATATTCAAATAGCGCTATGTCTTTTTTCTCTAATTGATTTAGATATTTAAAAGCAAGTTCTTGCGAGAAATATTGATAATCCCGCTGAGGTTTTTCCCAAAGTAATTTTACAATTTTGTTTAATTCCTCTTTTTTTGGCAGAAATTCTTTACTAAAAAATGGTTTTTGAATTATACGTCTTTCTGTTGTTTTAATGCCATAATACACAAACTGATTTCTCATATATGCTTTTTGTTCCAAGGCAATTTTCGGATTTGCATTTTGCGATAATTCAAGTTCTAAGGTAGTTATAAATGCGGTCATTTTTGTTTTCACCCTAAATTAAACAGCTGTATTATTCAATCAAATATAACTGTTTATTCTATACGGTTAAACTTAAATTATTGCTGTAAATAAGGAATACATTTTAAGGATAAAATAAAAGGTAAAATGAATTTTATTGGTAAATATATTGTTTTAGGGGACAATTGTTAAATTATAATCAGATTAAAATCATTAGCCTTATATTTGTCGAGATTAATGGCAAAAAAGCCTTTTTATTACATTATTTATGAAATTTAAACAGTTAATTTATATCCTCATTGCTGCAGGTTTGGTGGCCATGATCGCCTACAGAATTATTGATAATAAACAAGAAAACAGCCAGGGAAGCAAAAAGGGCGGAAGCCAGCAGGTCATCACAGTGGATGGGTTGGTTCTGAAACCTGAGAAATTTTCAGAAAATCTTTCCCTTTCGGGCTCGCTGGAAGCCAATGAACAATTAGAGCTGAGAAGCGAAATCTCGGGAATTGTTGAAAAAATTAATTTTAAGGAAGGCAGTAAGGTTTCAAAAGGACAAGTTCTTTTTCAGGTGAACGATTTGGAATTAAGGGCGCAGTTGGCCAAAGTGCAGACAGCTCAAAAACTGGCTTCTGAAAATGTACGCAGGGCAAAACTGTTGTTGGAAAAAGAAGCGATTAGTCAGGAAGAATATGATATTGCTGATGCAGATTTTCAATTTGCACGGGCAGAATCGCAATTGGTTGCCGCACAACTGGCAAAGGCCACCGTACGGGCTCCTTTTTCGGGAAAAATTGGTTTGCGCTATATTTCACAGGGAAGCTATGTGACACCATCTACGCCCATTGCAAGTTTGGTGAACACTGATCAATTAAAGATCACTTTTTCCATTCCCGAAAAATATTCATCGCAAATAAAGCTTGAAGACAAAATCACTTTCACAACAGCAAATTCAAAAGAGGAACAAACTGCCACTATTTATGCCATAGAGCCTGAAGTGGATATTGCCACCCGTACCTTAAAAATGCGTGCCATTGCCGACAATCGTGAAGGAAAATTAATTCCCGGGACTTTTGCCAATGTGCTGTTGCCGTTGGAAATTGTAAATGATGCGCTATTGGTGCCAACCGAATCTTTGATTCCCATCCAAAATGGCAAAAAGATTTTTATTTCAAAAGGCGGACTTGCCAAAGAAATCATTGTGGTAACCGGTTCACGTACGGATAATTCAGTCATTGTTTTGTCAGGATTAAAAGCTGGTGATACCATTTTGACATCAGGAGTTATGATGCTTAAAAATGATTCGCCTGTTAAAGTGAATCTCAGTCAACCGGCATCAAATTCCAAATCGTAATGAGTTTATCAACCTTAAGCATAAAACGCCCGGTACTTACCATTGTAATGAATATTGCCATCGTACTATTTGGTATTATTGGTTTTACCTATCTTGGCGTAAGGGAATTTCCCTCTATTGATCCGGCACAGATATCCGTGCGCACCAATTACACCGGCGCCAATGCCGATATTATTGAATCGCAAATTACCGAACCTTTAGAAAAAGCCATCAATTCCATCGATGGAATCAGGAACATCACTTCTTCCAGCAATCAGGGTTCTAGCAATATCAACATAGAATTTAATCTGGATAAAAACCTTGAAGAAGCCGCCAATGATGTGCGCGATAAAGTGTCGCAGGCAGTGCGAAGCCTTCCGCAGGATATTGATGCACCGCCCGTTGTTTCAAAGGCTGATGCCGATTCGGAACCCATCATCTCCATGACCGTACAAAGTGATGTGAAGAATGTTTTGGAACTTTCAGATTATGCCGATAATGTGATTGCACCGCGTTTACAAACAATTCCGGGCGTGAGCAGCGTTCGTATTTGGGGGCAACGAAAATATGCAATGCGTTTGTGGATAGATCCTTTAAAACTGGCTTCCTACGGCGCCACGGTAAGTGATGTTAGGGCAGCGTTGGCATCCCAGAATGTGGAACTTCCATCGGGTAAATTAACCGGTGCGAATACAGAATTGGCCGTAAAAACCATAGGAAATCTTTCTACCGAGGAAGAATTCAACAATATTATTATCAGGGCCGACGGGGAGAAGGTTATTCGCCTTAGTGATATCGGAAAAGCCTCTTTGGAAGCCGAAAACCTGGAAACCAAATTAAGCGATTCAGGCCAGCAAATGGTGGCAATGGCTATAATTCCGCAGCCGGGAAGCAATTATATAGATATTGCAGATGCATTTTACAAGCAGTATGCGCAATTACAAAAAGATTTGCCTAAAGATTTCAAATTAAACATTGCCATTGACAATACTGTTTTTGTAAAAAAGGCAATCACAGAAGTTGTGGAGACACTGGCCATATCCATTATTTTGGTGAGTTTGGTGATTTA
>CAMDPE010000098.1 GCA_945903795.1 Lutibacter flavus
GGTGTTCAAAAAGCTTATGCTATTCAGGCAGGAAGAGAATTACGTGTTATTGTTGAAAGTGAAAAAGTAACTGATGCAAAAGCAGCGGAACTTTCTTTCAATATTTCACAAAAAATTCAAAATGATATGACTTATCCGGGTCAGGTTCGTGTTACTGTAATAAGAGAAACAAGGTCTGTGAATATTGCTAAATAATAAAAGTGATTGAAAAATTATAAAAAAAACCGCAATTGCGGTTTTTTTTATGCTCAATATTTAACTTAAAATATATTTACAAGTAATTATTTGAGAAGATCAGCCCCATAAACAAATTCAATTTTCTTAAAAATTTTATCAATACAAATCAAAAATATTTTTTACATTTACTTGATTAAAAAAATTAGCATAAACATTTAAAATAGATCATTATGGCAAAAAGTCAGGACGCAAAAAAGAACGTCAAAAAAGAACCGTTGAAAACGGCTAAAGAAAAAAAAGAAGCAAAAAGAGATAAGAAAGCAAAATGAGAATAATTCTCTAAATTAAAAACCCTCGTTTATTTTAAACGAGGGTTTTTTTTATTCATGTTAAGAAAGTCTTCCTTTACTCATAATTTATTATTCAAGTCGAAGACTTACAATCGCAATCCCATGCTTGTATGCCAATTCATTTTCTGAAATTCCCGGTCCGATAGAGAACTGAATACTTTCAATCTTGTTAATGTCAAATTCTGATGACAGATTATGATTAAAATAATAAGGCAAAAAACTCGGATAAGGCCTTGGCAATGTCACGGTTTTAACTTGTTTTAAGTCAGACAAAGATATTTTATAATCGGTACTTTCCGTGCCTATTTCTATCAAATTTCCATACGAAGAACCGTCATTCATCACAAAAGCTAGCTGCAATTTACAAGGTTTGTTGTTTAAGGACCTTCCTTTAAAAATAAGATTCTTCATAGAGGACAAATCGTTTTTTCTGCCTTCAATTTTATCTAAAATAAAATGTTTAAAGCTATAATCGTAAATAGGTTTTGCATTCAGATTTTCAACATCAACTTCAAATAATTTTTCAAGATTCATTTGATATTCTGCCTCATCTTCGTTTTTTGTAGGCACCAACTGAAATGATTTTCGCCATTCCCTTACCAGTAAATCCGTATCTTTTAAAGCATTGAAAAGGTGAATCGGATTTGAATTTGGTACTACGCGAACCTTATAAGTACTGTTGTCATAAAAATTCCAATCAACCGGACGGCCATCTTTTGCGGACGGATAAGTGGAATGGTGATCTTCCTGATGCTGCACAATAATATGGTAAGATATAAAACCCACCTTCATCATTTCAGCAGGAATAATAGCCGAATAGATATACGCGCCAGTATTTATCATTTCATAAATTTCACTTTTCGAATCGGCATAAACCACCAATTGAATTTTCTCAGGTTCATTTGGCGCGATATAATTTACCTTTATGGTCAATGCATTATTTTCGGAAACTTCAATTTCCGGCGTGTGTTTAAACCAAGGTATGGTTACCGTTGTTTCAGGCGCATAAAAGTCGTTTAGTTTGCCAAAACCAAAATTATCATCGGAAGTCCAATTTTTGGAAACATCTTTTTTACTAAGGATATAAGTTCCTGGTGTTATTGAAAAATTGCCGTTTTCAACAGTTTTAGACAAAGTATTTCCTTCATTAACAGCTTCCAGACTAAATTGTGAACCCAAGTTTTGAAGCGTAATTTCCATCAAATGGCTTTTCCAGTTGATTACGGCTACAGTTTTTTTAGGACTGTTTTTTCCAAAAGGATTATCCACCCAAATCGCATCGGGCATCACTTCCAATCGCCAAATTCCGTCTTCAATTTTATCTATAAAATAGGCACCCAATCCATCATATTTTATCAAAGTTGAATTTGCAAATCCTGCAATCTTGTTTAAGGTTGTTTCATTTACAGGAATAGCAATCGTATTATTTGTGTAAATAAATTTAGTTGCTGCGTTGTATTCCGCCAAATCATTTTGATAATTCACTTTAAAATCGTCAAAAGTTAGATTGTCGGGATATTTCCCATAATCTTTATTCATAGGAATTTGGTGAAAAACTTCAGAAGCAATCATCAAACTCAATGCCTTTTGTGGCGTATAAGCTAAATTCATATAATGCGTGTTATATTCTGTGTTTGTTGACCCCAAAAAGGTTGGATCATAAGCAAAATGGGTGGCCAACTGAATGCCGGCTTCCCTAAAACTTCTGGCCATTGCCGGATAGATGTAAGATCTTCCAACATCAGCAGCATCAAATTCATACACGTATTTTGACCCGTGGTATTTTTTAATGGTTTCATCAAAAGGAATATTATAATCGTCGGTATTTGGCAATAAATTTCCCGGTATTTCACGCTGATAGCCCAATCCTGTAGCGTACCATTGAAAGGTGCCACCTTGAATTCCCGCTTTAAAATAGGCTTCCGCTAAATGTGCAGAATGACTGATATTGTATAAAATTGGTTTTTTAGTGCCACTTTTTTTCATGGATTTTACCATTCCTTTTATAAAATTGGTCACTTCTTTTTCACTTCCTCTGTGATGTGGCTCATTGCTTATTTCAAATGCAATAATGCTCGGATCATTTTTATAGGCCAAACCAGTATACGGATTCACATGATTTAAAAATTGAAACAGATAATTTTGTTGCGCTTTAATGGCAGCAGGGTTTGTAAGGCTATTTTCTTTGCCGTATTTATGGGAAAAACCAGGTGTGTATTCATTGGGTTCCGGCCAGCCGTTTCCCCAAAAAGCGATGGGTGTTATAACAGCACGAATGCCTTTGTCTTTTAATTTTTTCATAAGGAAATCGAAAGTATCTAAATTTTCATTTGCAATCAGGTTTCCCAAAGTGTCACTTATTTCAGTGTCCCAAACATGCACACGATACAAATCAAATCCCAAGCGGGAAAAATGGTATATATCATTTTCAATGGCTTTTTTTGGGTCGATGCCCATTCTTTTTGCTGAGCGGTAAGCGTGAGCAAAAGGAACTGTATAATTTACGCCAAATCCCTGAACTTCCTTGTTGCTGAGTTTCCATCGCATTACGCCAAGATTGTCAACGGAAACATCGCCTTTTGGTTCTGTATTTTGAGAAGACAGATTGGTGAAACTTAACAGAAAAACTATTAATAATGTATTCAAAACGGATTTATAAAAGCTTATTTTTGATTTCATCAATAATTATTTTAAATACAGTAATTTTTTATATGAAATTGCGGACTTCATCTTTTAAAAATGCCAAAGCAGTTGTTGACGGTGCTGGATTATTTAAGATTTTTTTTATGATGGCTTCACGCAATTCCTGAGCATTGTTAACAGTTTCTTCTTCTGCCGTTTTTTTTATGATGAGGATGGTGGCATTTTTTGAGGCAGTAATCACACTCCAACATTGATCAGAAATATAGATTTGTTGTGCAAGGTTATGTTCAAACTCCTGTTCAATGGTGTTGATCAAACTTTGTGTATAGGCATTGATATCGTTATTGATAGAGGTAATTCTCAAAACCAATTTTGAAGGATTTATGCGTTCTAAAAACAAAGCCATTCTTTCATACGCTTGAAGTCTAACGGGCAAAGATTGTTTTTGATTTTCCCTTAAAAGTGACAATCTTATTTTTCTTTCTTCATTATTTGTATGAGCAACAAAAAAATAATATGCGACGGCACCTGTCACAGCAGATGGAATTGTGTAGCTTAATAATTCTAAAATTTTATCGTATTCCATAATTTTATAAATATAGGTCAAATTTATTGGATGTATTTTTAATATCATAGCTTTAAATGATAATTGTCACTATAAATATGTTGAAAACCGTATAATTTTGTTGAATAATTAAGTAGGTAAGTATTTGTAAATCAATACGTAACAATTGTTACACAACAAAAAATCAATCAATAAAATAAAATTAACATTCATGAAAAACATTTTAAAATTAGCGGTATTATTTTTAACAACTTCCCTTTTTGCGCAAGCCGGGCATATTATGCAAGGTGTGGGTTCTGTAAATATGTCTATGGGTGGCGCTGCAACAGCTCAACCACTTGATATTAGCGGTGCATTACAATGGAATCCCGCAGCAATTTCAGTATTTGACAGTAAAATAATAAACTTTGATATTGGCGCTTTCTTTTCATCGCCAGAATTAAGTTCTACTGTGCCTGAATTTAATCCTAACACAGGACAACCAACAGGTAATTTTTATAGTGGAACAACAAAAGATGACAGAGGGGTTTCTCCAATGCCAGCATTGGCTTATGTATATGGTAAAGAAGGAAGCAAACATACTTTTGGTGTTTCTGCCTTTGGAATTAGTGGTTTTGGTGTAACATTTCCACAAAGCAATTCAAATCCTATTAATATGCCACAACCTAATGGGTTCGGACATATAGAATCTGATTATATGTTATTGCAGATTGGCTTTGCCTGGGCTTATGAACTAACAAATGAATTGTCAATTGGTGTGCAACCAACAATTAATTATGCGGCGTTGGAATTGGCACCAAACCCAACAGCAAACCCAAATGCATCAGGTTATCCAGTAAGCGATAAAGCTTCAGCGATTGGCTATGGAGCGCAATTTGGTGTGTTTTACAATTCACCTAGCGGATTTAAATTAGGAGCTTCCTACAAAACACCTCAAAAATTTGATGATCTAAAATTCAAAAATACATATTTAAATAATTCAACTTCAGAAAATGCTTTTAACATGGACTACCCATCAATATTATCATTTGGATTGGGGTATTCAACAGGAGATGTTGATTTGGCGGTTGACTATAGATTTGTTGATTATGAAAACACCAATGGTTTTGCAGAAAAAGGGTGGACTCCAACATATTCGGTTGCTGGTTTTGGATGGAAAAATATCAACATTCTTTCTGTTGGATTGCAATATAAAGGCATTGAAAAATTACCTTTAAGAGTTGGTTATACTTACAGCAGCAATCCAATCGACAGTGAATTGGCGTTTTTCTCAATTCCTGCAACAGCCGTTATTAAAAATGCATTCCAATTTGGAACAAGTTACCCTGTTACAGATAACTTTAAGTTAAATGGCGTGTTTCATTATGGTACAAGCGGAGGTGAAACTTCAGGTCCAATACTTAATCCAGCGTTTATTTCAGCTTACCCACCATATGGATCAATACCTGGTAGTGAAGTATCTTATAAAATGACTACAAGTATGGTTATGTTAGGCCTTACTTATACTTTTAGTAAATAAATTTTTGGTTAATTTGTTTAAAAGCGGCTTCTTCGGAAGCCGTTTTTTTTTGTGCTGATATGTAAGATGTATGATAAAATTCTTGTTTATTTGTAGCAAAATATTTTAAATGTTGGTGAGCAAAAAAAGCAGGTTTCTTTATTTATATGCATTTACGCTGTTTATTTTATCTGCTTTGTACGGACTGTTAATGCGATGGAATTTTGCGTTTCCTACAAAATTACTTTCTTATCAAAATTTATTGCAAAGCCATTCTCACGTGGCATTTTTGGGTTGGGGCTACATTGTGGTGATTGGCGCAATTATGTTTTATTTTGTTTCGGATGTCAAAAAACAAAGTAGCGTATATAAAATAACTTTAGCTATTTTATTGGTAACAATTTCCTTCATGTTAATCAGCTTTCCTCTAGGTGGTTATAAAGTATTTTCCATTGTGTTACTCGCTGTTTTCGGACTCACTTCTTACGTGTTGTCTTTTCGAATTTTAAAAGATTTACAGGGAAATAATACTTCGGCCAAGTTAATTAGATTCGGAATTTATTATTATTTACTTTCAAGTTTGGCCACTTGGTTTTTGGCATTTGTGATTGTAACCCAGGGAAAAACAGATTTATATTACAACACCGTTTATTTTTATCTGCACTTTTTATACAATGGCTTTTTCATTTTTGCATTGTTTGGATTGCTGTTTAAAATTTTTGAAAATCAGCATATTGTTATATCAGAAATACTAAAAAGAAGCTTTTTTATCTATTTAAATATTGCCTGTATTCCAGCATATGCTTTATCTGTTTTGTGGAGCACCGATGTATTGTTATTTAATGTCGTTGGTTTTGTGTCTTCAGTGCTGCAATTCATTTCATTGGTTTTTCTGATAAAAATAATGAGACAGGCTTTTTTGCAAATTAATTGGCATTTCATTTCAAAATTGCTGTTAAAATTTGCCCTTTTCTCTTACAGTTTAAAAATCATCAGCCAAATTTTATCTTCATTTCCTTATTTTGTAGAAAAATCGCTGGCGCTTAAACCATTTTTTATTATTGGCTATTTGCATTTGTTCACTTTGGGATTCTTGAGTGTTTTGTTATTTTTGATTTTGGACCAACTGGGCAAACTAAATCTTCACAAACCAACTTCAAAAGTGGGAATACTGCTATTTTTAGCAGGTGTTTTTATCACGGAATCTCTATTATTTTTACAGGGATTTTTATTCCTGTTTCAGTTTGATGCCATTAAAAATTACAGTTTGATTTTATTGATTTTTAGTTTTTTGATGGTCATTGGGTTGTTGGTTATTTATGTGAATCAAAATCATCAAGATCGGATTATAAAAAAAACATTGTGATAAATTTATTGCCAAACTAAATTTGGAGTAGTACTTTTGGATTTTAAAGAATTCCCGTGACCAACTACTTAGAATATCTTAACGAATCGCAAAAAGCCGCCGTATTGCATAAAGAAGGCGCTATGATAATTATTGCCGGTGCCGGCTCAGGAAAAACGCGTGTTTTAACATATAGAATAGCGCATTTGATGAGCAAAAATGTTGATCCTTTCAACATCTTGGCATTGACTTTTACCAACAAAGCAGCACGAGAAATGAAAAACCGTATTGCTACGGTTGTAGGTGTTTCTGAAGCCAAAAATTTATGGATGGGCACTTTTCACTCTGTTTTTGCGCGTATTTTGCGTTCTGAAGCAGAAAGATTGGGATTTCCTTCTAATTTCACCATTTACGATACGCAAGATTCTGTAAGATTGCTTTCTTCCATTATCAAAGAAAAGGAATTGGATAAGGACCGATACAAACCAAAGCAGGTGTTAAGTCGGATTTCTTCTTTCAAAAACAGTTTAATTACCGTAAAAGCATATTATAAAGATCCCGATTTATTGGAAGCCGATAAAATGGCGCAACGTCCGGAAATGGGCAAAATATACAATGAATATGTGGAGCGTTGTTTTAAGGCCGGCGCTATGGATTTTGATGATTTATTGCTGAGAACCAATGAATTATTGACCAGATTTCCTGAAGTATTGGCAAAATATCAAGACCGATTTAAATATATTTTGGTTGATGAGTATCAGGATACAAACCATTCGCAATATTTAATTGTGAAAGCTTTGGCCGACAGGTTTCAAAATATTTGTGTGGTGGGCGACGATTCTCAAAGTATTTACGCTTTTCGTGGCGCAAATATCAAAAACATTATGAATTTTCAGCGTGATTACGACAATGTGGCAATTTTTAAATTGGAGCAAAATTACCGTTCCACCAAAAATATCGTTGAAGCCGCCAACAGCGTAATTGAAAAAAATAAAACCAAACTCGATAAACAAATTTGGACCGATAACGGCGATGGCGCAAAAATAAAAGTAATGCGAACATTTACGGAAGCTGAAGAAGGCCGATATATTGCAAATTCAATTTTCGACAATGCGATGAATTTGCAGATGAAAAATTCCGATTTCGCCATTTTGTATCGTACAAATGCGCAGTCAAGAGCTTTGGAAGATGCACTTCGTAAAAAAGACATCGCCTATAGAATTTATGGCGGATTGTCGTTTTACCAACGCAAAGAAATTAAAGATGCCTTGGCATATTTGCGTTTGCTTGTGAATCCGACCGATGAAGAAGCACTTAAAAGAATTATCAATTATCCGGCACGTGGCATTGGCGATACCACTATTGATAAACTTTCAGTTGCGGCAAATCATTATAAAATATCAATTTTTGAGTTGTTGCTGAATCTCAATACTTTCGATCTAAACCTTAATTCGGGCATAAAAACAAAGTTGTTGAATTTTGTGACCATGATGCAGCATTTTCAAATTGAATCGCAAACTAAAAATGCTTTTGAAATTGCCGAATTTGTGGTGCAAAAAACACGTTTAATTCAGGATTTAGAAAGTGAAGGAACGCCAGAAGGTGTTAGCAGGGTTGAAAATATCCAGGAATTATTAAACGGATTAAAAGATTTTATTGAAGAACAAAAGGAAAATGATGCGGATGATTCTTTGGCTTTTTTCTTGGAAGATGTTGCTTTAGCGACCGATTTAGATACAAAAAACAAAGATGATAAGCCGCGCGTTTCCCTGATGACAATCCATTTGGCAAAAGGGCTGGAATTTCCGTTTGTTTATATTGTTGGATTGGAAGAAAATTTATTTCCATCAGCAATGAGCATGAATACCAGAAGCGAATTGGAAGAAGAGCGCCGTTTATTTTATGTTGCTTTAACACGGGCAGAGAAACAGGCGTATTTAACGTATGCGCAAACAAGATATCGCTGGGGAAAATTGGTGGATTGCGAGCCAAGTCGATTTTTAGAAGAAATTGATGAAATTTTTTTAGAACATCTAACACCAAAAATGTCGCCTCCAAAACAGAATGCTTTTATTGATGGAGATATTTTTGATGACATTCCGCAGGATAGAATCCGTTTTAAAAAACCAATTCAGCGCGCGCCGGTAAAAAAAGCAGTGCCGCCACCAGCTGCATTAACAAGTCCAAAAAACTTTAAAAAAGTGGATGCTTCTATGGCCTCTAATGCAAATTTATTTGATGACAATATTATTGTTGGAACCATAGTTGAACACGCAAAGTTTGGTAAAGGCGAAGTACTTAGTTTAGACGGTTTCGGCGCGAACCAAAAAGCGGAGATAAGATTTGCTTCAGATGGCGTTAAAAAATTATTGTTGCAATTCGCGAAGCTTGTAATTATAGGCTAAATACACATTGTAAAACCAATTTTTATATTGTAATTTGCAAAAAATATTATAGAAAGAACAGACCCATGGAATTTGATTTAGAATACAATTCAGAAAGACCCCATTTAATTATCCCGGAATACGGCAGACACGTCCAAAAATTAATAGACAATTGTGTGGCCATAGAAGATCCTGAAGAACGCAACAAAATGGCAAGAGCCATTGTTGATGTTATGGGAAATTTACAGCCGCATTTGCGTGATGTACCCGATTTTAAGCATAAATTATGGGATCAGTTATTCATTATGTCCGATTTTAAATTGGAAGCTGAATCTCCATATCCAAAACCGGAAAGAGAAGAATTGGCAGCAAAACCGGAAAGATTGGCCTATCCGAAATATGATTCCAAATACCGATTTTACGGCAATAACATTCAAACAATGATTGATGTGGCTTTAACTTGGGAAGAAGGTGAAGCACGTGAAGCTTTGTATTTTGCCATTGCCAACCATATGAAAAAATGTTATTTAAACTGGAATAAAGACACGGTTGACGATCATATCATTTACAATCATTTGCTTGATTTATCAAAAGGAAAAATTGATTTGGAAGGCAAAAATGAAACGTTGTCGGAAGTTAAAGAATTGATGAAGAAAAGAAAGCCGGCAGGAAAAGTTAAAATATTGAAAAAGAAGCAATAAACCAATTCATCAACCAATATAATGGGAACATTTGTTATAGAAGGAGGTCATAAACTAAGTGGAAGCATCACTCCTCAAGGTGCTAAAAATGAAGCGCTGCAAGTAATTTGCGCAGTTTTGCTAACACCAGAAAAAGTGATTATCAGCAACATTCCGGATATTAGAGACGTTAACAAATTGATTTATATTTTAAGTGAATTGGGCGTAAAAGTGGATAAAATGAGTCCGGATACGTACTCTTTTCAAGCAGATGAATTGGATTTAGAATACTTAGAATCAGAAAAATTTAAAGTTGAAGGAAGTTCTTTGCGTGGTTCAATTATGATTGTTGGCCCGTTATTGGCGCGATTTGGGAAAGGCTATATTCCGCGTCCTGGAGGCGATAAAATTGGTAGACGAAGGTTGGATACTCATTTTGAGGGATTTATTCAATTGGGTGCTACTTTCAGATACAATAAAGATGAACGATTTTACGGAGTGGAAGCAGAACATCTTACAGGAACAGATATGTTGTTGGATGAAGCTTCAGTAACCGGAACCGCAAATATTGTTATGGCAGCCGTAATGGCCAAGGGAATCACTACAATTTACAATGCCGCTTGTGAACCTTATATTCAACAATTGTGTAAAATGTTGAACAGTATGGGTGCAAAAATTGAGGGCATTGCTTCTAATTTATTGCATATAACAGGCGTTAAAAAATTGGGTGGATGTTCTCACAGAATTTTACCCGATATGATTGAAATTGGCAGCTGGATTGGGATGGCGGCCATGACTAGGTCTTCCTTAACCATAAAAGATGTCAGCTGGAACGATTTGGGTGTGATACCACGTGTTTTTCAAAAACTGGGAATCAATCTAGAAAAAAGAGGAGATGATATTTTCATCCCGGAACAAGAAAGTTATGAAATTCAAAATTATATAGATGGTTCAATTTTAACCATTTCAGATGCGCCATGGCCAGGTTTTACGCCCGATTTATTAAGCATTATTTTAGTAGTTGCCACTCAGGCAAAAGGAAGTGTGTTGATTCATCAAAAAATGTTTGAAAGCAGGTTGTTCTTTGTCGATAAGTTAATTGATATGGGTGCTAAAGTAATTCTTTGTGATCCGCATCGCGCCACGGTTATCGGGATGAACCATGAATCTAGCTTAAAAGCCACAACAATGGCTTCGCCCGATATTAGGGCAGGAATTTCGTTATTGATTGCTGCGCTTTCTGCAGAAGGTACCAGCACCATCCAAAACATTGAACAAATTGACCGAGGTTATCAAAATATTGATGAGCGTTTACAAGCAATTGGCGCTAAAATAATTAGAGTCGA
>CAMDPE010000099.1 GCA_945903795.1 Lutibacter flavus
CAACCGCCTTTTTACAATTATTTGGCCGATGAAGCCGTTAATTATGGCGGAATAGGTGCAGTAATCGGACACGAAATTTCTCATAGTTTTGACGATTCCGGTTCCCGATTTGATGGTGACGGAAATTTAGTGGATTGGTGGACTGCTGAAGATTTGGAAAAATTTACGGTGCTTGGAACGAATTTAGCCGACCAATACAGTGCAGTGGAGGCATTGCCGGAAGTGTATTTAAACGGTAAATACAATCTAGGGGAAAACATTGGGGATTTGGGCGGTGTTAATGCTGCTTTAGAAGGCCTGGAATTGTTTTATAAAACAAACGGCCGACCAGAAAATATAGACGGATTTACTGCAGAACAACGCTTTTTTATATCTTGGGCAACAGTTTGGCGCACAAAAATGCGCGAAGATGCATTGCGCAACTTGATAAAAACCGATCCGCATGCTCCGGGAATGTTCAGGGCTTATATGCCTTTAACAAATGTTGATGCGTTTTACGATGCATTTAACATTAAACCAGAGGATAAAATGTATTTGAAACCTGATGACAGGGTTAAAATTTGGTAAGAATAAACAATAAAAAAGGAGCTTTAAAGCTCCTTTTTTATTAAATCTACATTATAAAATCCGCCCCTGTTTTCTTTTCTTGCTTTAGAAAAACGCGTGATTAAAAATGCCGTTGTAATTAAGTTTCTGAGTTCACACAAATCCACAGAAAGTTCTGAATGGTCATATAAACGCTTATTGTCTTCAAACAATACATGAAGTTTTCTTTCTGCACGCAATAACCTTTCGTTAGAGCGAACAATCCCAACATAATTGCTCATAATGGTTTTCACCTCATTTCGGTCGTGCGTAATTAAAATTTTCTCCATGTTTTTTACCACGCCACTGTCATTCCAATCAGGAATATTTTTAGGTGCTTTAATTTTATCATATCTCAGGGTTAAATTTTCAAAAGCCCTGTGGGCAAAGACAATGCCTTCCAGCAAAGAATTTGAAGCCAGTCTGTTTGCGCCATGAAGTCCGGTTCGGGTAACTTCACCGGCACCATATAAATTTTTAATGGAGGTTTTTCCTTTTTTATTCACATTTACGCCGCCGCAAATATAATGTGCCGCAGGTGATACAGGAATAAAATCCTTGCGAACATCAATTCCCAACGTCAAACATTTTTCGGTAATGTTTGGAAAGTGTTTTAAAAAAGTTTCATATTCCAAATGCGTACAATCTAAATAAACGTTCGGCATTCCGCTTATTTTAAGTTCGTGGTCAATGGCTCTTGCCACAATATCTCGTGAAGCCAATTCTTCACGCTCATCATACTTATGCATAAATCGGTTGCCGTAATAATCTCTTAAAATGGCACCAGCGCCACGAACAGCTTCTGAAATTAAAAAAGCCGGGTATTCTCCCGGATTATATAAGGCGGTTGGGTGAAATTGAATAAACTCAACCTCAGAAACTTCCGCCATCGCCCTGTATGCCATCGCAATTCCGTCGCCAGTGGCAACTACCGGATTTGTGGTGGAAAAATAAACTTGTCCGCTTCCGCCCGAAGCCAGCATCGTCACTTTGGCTCCAAATGTTTTTACCGTATTATTTTTTTCATCCAACACATAAGCCCCAAAACAAGTAATTTTTTCTGAAACAGAGGTTTGTCTTTTTTTAACCTGGTGCTCCGTAATCAAGTCAATCGAGAAATGGTGCGATAAAAATTGAATGTTTTTGGTTTTTTCCACTTCCTCAATAAGCGCTCTTTCAATTTCGGCACCGGTAAGATCTTCGTGATGTAAAATCCGGTCTTGCGAATGCCCGCCTTCTCTTCCCAAAGAAAAGCTTCCTTTAGATGTTTTATCAAAAATAGCACCCCATTCCATCAATTCCCTAAGTCGGGCAGGAGCGTCTTCAACCACCATTCTTACCACTTCTTCATCACACAATCCGTCGCCTGCAATTAAGGTGTCTGCTATATGTTGTTCAAATGAATCAACAGCTTCATTCCAAACGGTTGCAATTCCGCCTTGGGCGTATTTTGTGTTGCTTTCGTCTTTTTCGCCTTTCGTAATGATGGTAACCGACGCATCTTTAAAGTGATTTGCCACTTTTAAAGCAAAGCTCAACCCGGCGATTCCCGAACCTATAATTAGAAAATCGGAGTTGTATGATTTTTTTTCAGCATTCATTTGATTTGTTTGTTATTTAGAAAGTTCCAGCATACGTTCGATTGACACCAATGCTTTTTTTCTTAATTCTTCTTCTACATTAACTTCTGGCAATTCATATTTTAAGCATAAATACAATTTTTGCATCGTATTCATTTTCATATAAAAACATTCGCTGCAATTGCAATTGTCATCATCAACCGGTGCAGGAATTAAAATTTTATCGGGTGATTCCTGATGCATTTTGTGTAAAATGCCTACTTCAGTCGCTACAATAAATTTTGTTGCCTTGCTGGTTTTTACGTAATTCAACAATCCTGATGTTGAGCCAACATATTTGGCAACTTTCAGTAAATGTTCTTTAGACTCTGGATGTGCAATAATTTCTGCATCCGGATTTTCAGCGTATAATTTCAATATTTTATCAATTGAAAAAGCTTCGTGAACCATGCAGGCGCCATCCCAAAGCACCATATCCCGACCTGTTTTTTTTATCAGCCAAGCACCTAAATTTCTGTCTGGAGCAAAAATAATGGGTTGGTCTTTTGGTATGGAATTGATGATTTTTTCTGCATTTGATGATGTGCAAACAATATCCGTCATCGATTTTATTTCGGCCGAAGTGTTTACGTAAGATACCACCAAATGATTTGGATGTTGTTTTTTGAAAGCGGCGAAATCGGCGGGCGGACAAGAATCTGCCAACGAGCAGCCAGCTTTTAAATCGGGCAATAAAACTTTTTTGGACGGATTTAAAATTTTTGCGGTTTCTGCCATAAAATGCACACCGGCAAAAACTATAATATCGGCATCTGTCTTGGCGGCTTGTTGTGCCAAAGCCAAACTGTCACCTACAAAATCTGCAATATCTTGAATGTCGTCTTCTTGGTAATAATGTGCCAAAATAACCGCATTTTTTTCTTTTCTAAGTCGGTTGATCTCCTTTACATAATCAATACTTGGGGTTTTAATGTCCAAAAACCCTTTTTCCTGAAGTTCATTTTTAGCCTGTTCTATCGTAGTCATAATTTATTTTTTTGATGGATTAAGACCAAATAATATGCCAAACAATCGGATGTAGCATCCGATTGTTTTATAATTTCCATGCAATAAATGTATGCTTTTTGGTAAAATTATCCTAATCGGATTTATTTTACCTTATAAGTCCATCCAAATTTATCTTCCGCTTTTTTGCGTTGGATATCTGTGATTCCTTTTTTTATGGTTGCTGCAAAACTGTTTTCAACTTTTGGCAATTCGAAGTTTTCTCCTTTGTTTGAAAAAGCATTGATAACGCTTACAACAGCTGCTGTTCCTGCACCAAACATTTCCAATAATTCACCTTTACGGGCAGCTTCCACAATTTCTGCAACTTTTACTGGCCTAACTTCAACGTTGATTCCTTGATCTTCACAAAATTGAATGATGCTTTTTCGCGTTACACCATCCAATATACGATCGCTTACCGGTGCGGTTAACAAAGTATCGTTTACCCTAAAAAACACATTCATTACGCCAGCTTCTTCCAACAATTCATGTGTGCAAGAATCTGTCCAAACAACCTGTTGAAAACCTTGCTGATTTGCCAATTTGGTTGGGTAAAATGAACCTGCATAATTTCCTGCAGCTTTTGCTGCTCCAACACCGCCATTTGCAGATCTGCTGTATTTATCAGCAAAAACTACTTTTACTTCTCCCGAATAATAGGATTGAACAGGAGAACAAATGATCATAAATTTATATTTGTTTGAGGTCGATGCTGACACGCAATATTCCGTAGCAATAATAAATGGTCTGATGTATAGCGCATTATCAGCACCTTTTTTTACCCAATCTTTATCTAATTTCAACAATTCATTCAATCCTTCAAAAAATAAATCTTTTGGGAAAGCGGGCATGTCCAAACGTTCAGCCGATTTGTTGATTCTTTCCTGATTTTGGTCTGGTCTAAACAACCAAACGTCATCATTTTCATCTTTATAAGCTTTCATCCCTTCAAAAACAGCTTGACCATAATGAAAAACTTTTGCAGAAGGATCTAATGTTAAAGCATGGTAAGGCACAATTTGAGGCGTTTGCCAGCTGCCATTTTCATAATCACATTCAAACATGTGGTCGGTAAAAATTTTTCCAAATGTTAAATTGTTAAAATCAACTTCAGAAATTTTCGATTTTGTAGTTTTTTCTATATGTAAAGCCATTGTTAATCTTTATTGTTTACGCAAATTTACTATAATTTTTTAATTCACAGTTTTAATTTTCGTAGGGCTTCATGTCTTATTTTTAATATATTTGTGAAAAATGTTAAATTTAAATAATTTGAAATGAGAAAAAATGTAATATTGATAGTTATGGTAGTTATTGTGTTCTATTCATGTAAAAATGAGGGTGCAAATAAATCGGTTAAAGAAATTGACAAACAGGAGGTTAACTACCTTTCTTTCGGAGAAAATATCAAAGCAGAAAACAGCATTTCATCTGCTGAAATGTCCGAAAAATATAAAAATTTAAAAGAGGGAGATACTTTAAATATTAAATTTAGTGCACCAATAAAAGAAGTGTGCAAGAAAAAAGGATGTTGGATGAAATTGGATTTGGGTAATGGAGAAGAAACTTACGTAAATTTTAAGGATTACGGATTTTTTATGCCAATGAATGCGGACGGGAAAGAAGTGATCGTAAACGGAAAAGCTTTTGTTAAAATAGCTACTGTTGATGAATTGCAGCATTTGGCAAAAGATGCCGGAACTTCGGAAGAAGAAATTGCAAAAATTAAGAATCCAAAATATACCTTGGCATTTGAGGCCGATGGCGTTTTAATGAAAGAATAATGAAAAAATTGCTATTTATAATTGCTATTGGTTTTTTTGCGTGCAATACTCCGGCAGAAAAAAAAGCAGAAACCGTTAAAACAGAAGAATTGGTGATGTACAAATCTTCTGAAATGGCTTTGCTGATGCGGGAAATGTATATTTTTAATGAAAAAACTAAAGAAAAAATAATAAAGAATGAAGAATTGGGTGAATTTCCCGCCAATTTTTTAAACATACATTCCGCAATTTTAACCGATCCGGCCGACAGAAATTCAAATTTTGAAGCTTTTTCAAAAGGTTTTATCACAAACCAAGAAGCTGTTTTTTCAGCATCTTCAAAAGCAACAAAAGAGCAGTTTAACAAGATGGTAAATTCTTGTGTTGCCTGCCATAAAACCACTTGCATTGGCCCGATTCCTAAAATTAAAAAATTACTGATACCCTAAGTTTGGAAAGAAAAATAATGATTACTGCCGATGGTTCCACAACCATCCATATTGCCGAATGGGATGAACAATACCATTCCAAACACGGCGCAATCCAAGAGGCAAAGCACGTTTTTATTAAAAATGGCTTATCGCTTTTTGCCAATCAGAAGATTGGTATATTGGAAATAGGTTTTGGAACCGGACTTAACTGTTTCATTACTTTTTTGGAAGCGCCAAAAATAAACCTGGCCATTGATTATGTTGGCGTTGAAGCGTATCCGTTGGTAGCAGAAGAGGTTGAAAAAATGAATTATGTTGATCAGTTAGAAGTAAATGAATTTGGGGATATTTTTAATAAAATGCACAAGCAGGATTGGGAAGTTAAAGAGGAAATTTCACCTGAATTTTCTCTCACAAAACGCAATCAGTTTTTTAATGAAATTAACGATGAAAACAAGTTTGATCTTATTTATTTTGATGCTTTCGGCGCCAGAGTTCAACCCGAATTGTGGACAGAAGAAATATTTGAAAAAATGCACAAAGCCTTAAAACCAGACGGTGTTTTGGTTACTTACAGCGCAAAAGGAAGCGTAAGAAGAGCGATGCTCGCTGTCGGATTTTTAGTCGAAAAATTGCCTGGGCCACCGGGAAAAAGAGAAATGTTACGGGCAACGAAAAAAAGTTAAAAGTTAAATGTTAAAAGTTATGTTAGAAAGTCTTTTTTCTCTATTCTCTTCTCTCTTTTCTTATTTTAACACTCAATATTCAAATAATGGAACACAGATTTAAAAAAAGAAAAAAACCGAATTACAAAAGAGGCATCGTTTTGGCAATTTTATTGCTGGTGATTGTCTATTTATGGATGAATTTGGAAAGTCTTGTGAATGCGTTTTTTGGCGTGAAATCTTAGGTTGGAATTTTTTTTCTGAATTTTATTTTTTAAAACTTCGGCCTTTCCAATCGTAGTTTTTAAAGGTTGATAAACACCCAGTAAAAACAATGAAAAAGGGATAAAATAAACTTACGGGCAAGTAATATTTTAATGATTTTGTGCTTTTCAAAAATAATGCTGTCTGGTAAATTATTATAAAATCAACAATGAGTTTTACTGAAAAAACAAGCATAACATAAATCCAAAATTGCGGAAATAGCAAAGTGGAAATTCCTAAAACTAGCACCAATAAGTTTTCTAAAAACACCACAATTCCGACATATTTTGCAAATAATTTTTTATAGGAAGCCGATTTAGAAGCCCAGCGTATTTGCTGATTTATAAACAGTTTCCAGGTATTTTCTGCATTGGTTTGCACAATATTTTCATCCGATTTTAAAAATTTTACTTTATTCGGCATTTCTTTCAACATTTTTTCCATCAAAAAAATATCATCGCCGCTTGAAATATTGGTATTGTTCTCAAAGCCGTTCAGCTCTAAAAAAGCCGCTTTGTTGTAGCATAAATTAGCGCCGTTGCACATAAATGGTTGTTCAATGCCAAATCCGCCAATAGTGCTTCCCATCAAGCTTATAAAATTCAGATTTTGAAAATGAAAAAACAATGAATTTTGAGTGCTGAATTTTACGGGCGCACTTATAAAAACGGGTTTTTTGTCTTCAATAAATTGATTGAACAATTGCAGCCACAATTTTGGAACCAAACAATCGGCATCTGTGGCGACAATCCATTCAAAATTCGACAAATTTATGGCAGTATTTATGGCATCTTTCTTGGGTGAATTTGTTTTTCTTATATTTTGTAACAGACGCAAGTTTAAGGTTGGATTTTGTTTTGAAAATGCTGCAAGAATCGGATTAAAATTGTCTTGGGAATCATCGTTTACCAATAAAATTTCATATAATTCAGAAGGATAATTCAGTGCTGAAAGTGAGTTTAATAAATTTGGTAAATTGTGCGCTTCGTCTCTAAACGGAATCACTATTGAAAATCTGTTTTCAGGAATGGCATTTTTGTATTTTACACACTTATTTTTATTCAAGCCAAAAATAAAAGCAAGAATCAGCGATAAATAAATGATCGAAATTAGCATTGAAATGTAAATCATTTTTCGGTGACCATTTTAAAGTTTAACACAAATATACTTCCTAATATTGCTGGAATTGCAAAATTCAGCAACCACATAAAAGTGGTAATGGTTACAATTGTTAACGGATTTACATCAATAAAACCAAAAATAAAAACCGCAACAGATCCTTTTATCACCCAATCAAAAATGGCCAGACCCGGAATAACGGAAGCGATAAAATAGGTGCTAAAAATAAGGCTCATCAGCATAAAATAAGCTGCTTCAATATCAAAAAGCCTTAAAAAAAAGTAAAACTGATGTGAAAAAATCAAATATCGAAACAAAGAATAGGCCAATGTTTTCAAATGAATTTTCAGCGGTAATTGTTTGTAATAACTCAGAATTTTATAGATTAATGCTGCCAATTTTTTGGTGATTCCTAAATTTTTTCCAATTAAATAAAACAACAACAAAACACTTAAAATAAGAAAGAATCTGGGTAAGTTAAATGAGAACATTTCAACATCAACATAAAAACTTAGAAAGAACATCCCGAAAATTCCGAAAAATAGGGTAACAACTAACTGACTTAAATTTCCGATTAGGTTTAAAACCATGATTTTTTTTCTCAAATTCTTTTCAAAATAGATGGCTTTTACACCGTATTCCCCAATTCTGTTTGGCGTCATCAAAGAGGCAGTTAAGGAGGCAAAACACTGTTCATAAGCTTCATAAAACGTGATTTCTTTTTCGTTGGAAGTCAATGTTTTCCATTTAAATATTTCCAATAGCCAATTAGCATCTGTAAATAAAAGCAAAATCAAAAGCAACCAGCTATTTTTAGAAAAAAGAATGAAAAATTGTTGTTTCAGTTGCGTAAATGACAAAAGTTCATTGGTGTCTAATTGCTGAAATATAAAATAAAACGCGCCAATAACTACCGCTAATTTGATTAGCAAAAAAATGAAGCGTTTGTATTTGTGCAAGATATTGTACATTTGGTTTTACAAATAAACAACTAATTGAGCACAGAAAAAATCATATTAGGAATTGATCCGGGAACCACCATTATGGGTTTTGGGTTGATAAAAATTATCAATAAAAATATGGAATTAATTCGGATGGATGAATTATTGCTCAAAAAATATGATGACCATTATTTAAAGTTAAAACTCATTTTTGAACATACCATTCAACTTATTGATACCTATCATCCCGATGAAATTGCGATTGAAGCGCCTTTCTTTGGAAAAAATGTGCAGTCTATGCTAAAATTGGGACGCGCACAAGGCGTTGCGATGGCGGCTGGTTTATCAAGAGAAATTCCGATTACGGAATATTCTCCTAAAAAAATAAAAATGGCCATTACCGGCAACGGAAATGCAAGCAAAGAGCAAGTGGCAAAAATGCTGCAGAGTTTGCTTAAAATTAAAGAATTACCAACAAATCTAGATTCCACAGACGGATTGGCCGCTGCGGTTTGTCATTTTTACAATTTCGGAAAAATAGACTCAGATAAAAATTATACGGGCTGGGATGCTTTCGTAAAACAAAACGGAAAACGCGTGAATAAATAATTTACGAATTATGATTTTGGAATTACGATTTGTCGATTGAAAATTCAAAATAGGGACAGGTAGCTACCTGTCCGTTCTAAAAAGGCTTTTATCACTATTCTTTTTTCTAAAATCTAAATTCCAACTCTAAACAATCACATCACATTCGTAAGTTTCGCATTTTTTATCAATCACCAATTTTCTGTGTTCGTGAAAAAGTTGGTGTTCTTTGGATGCTTCCAGCTTATCTTTGTCTGCTTTAGAATCCCAATATTCAATCAAAAAATACTTATTTTCTTCGATTCTGTCTTTAAAAATATGAAAATGATCCAAGCCTGCGGGTTTTGCTTCGGTCAATTCCTCGAATTTTTGAAGTTCAACAAATGAAATTCCTTCCCCGTCTTTTACCTTAAATGAAACGATATATGCATACATAACTCCTCGGTTTTCTCAAATTTACGACTCCTTTGTCAGAAAAAAGGTAACAAAAATCACTTTTCTCAGTTTTTTTAAAAAGCGTACATTTATGAATATAATAAATAATGCAAAAATATATTACTTTATTATAGTATTATTATTATTATATTATATTATATTTGCATAGTCATTAGTATAATACCAAATCAACTTTACTCATAATTATGGGGAAATAGTAGAGATGCAATCATTTTGAGTATTAACATTTTAAAAATAAAGATTATGTCAAAAATTAATTTTTTAATCAAAGCAAAAGGAAATCCCGCAACAATTCATGTACGATTTCAAAACGGAAAGCAATTTGACCTTTGCAAAAGCACACAATTGGTAGCAAATCCCAATTGTTGGGACAAAAAAAATGGTAGGGTAAAAAACACTATCGATGAGCCAAATAGCATGTTTATTAACTCCAAGCTTAAAGATTTAGATGCTACTATCACACGAAAATATATGGAGGACTACACTTCGGGAATTTATATAGATTCTGATTGGTTAACTATGGTTATTTCAAATTTTTATAATCAAAAGAGTAGTAATAAGGATAGCGAAATTTATTTTACAGATTTCGCAAAAAAATGGCTAGAAGGGGGCGTGGGCAGCAGGATTAACATAAGCAAGGGAGCGCTAGTCACAGAAGGAACTCTAAAGGAATATGGTCAAGCCATAGAATCTGTTGTGAAATTTGACAAATACAATAAAGTAAGGACAAAATTTGTTAATATGGATTTAGATTGGCACTCCAAGTGGGTAAATTATATGACTAAAATAGTTAAATACTCCTCTGTAACTGCAAGAAATCGACTTTCAATAATAAAAATCATTATTCGTGAAGCCAAAGTCGAGTATAATATTAGGGTTAACCCTCATTTTGAAAGTAAAAAATTTACTGTTGCTTGTAGTTCTTCTGACGAGCCAAAAAAAGTTTATTTAGATGATGAGAAAATAAAAAAATTGTTTGAATTGGAAGTTCCACAGATATATAAGACCGTGAAAGATTCATTGATAATTGGTTGTTGGACAGGACTTCGGATTAGTGATTTTAGTAAAAACTTGGATTTAAAAAATATGGATAAAGGCATTATTAGTGTTTTTAATATAAAAACAGGAATGTGGGTAAAATTTACCCTTCATCCAATGATTAAAATTATAGTAAATGAAAATGGTGGAAAATTACCAAAACCTGTATCAGAAGCAACATATAATAAGCATGTCAAAGAAATATGTAAATTAGCAGGGTTTAATGAAATTGTCAAAGGAGTTGTTAAAAAAGCAGTTGGTAAAAACCCTGTGACAGGCAAAACCGTGAGTAGAAACGTCTATGGTGATTATGCATTTCACGAATTAGTAACATCCCATACAGGTAGAAGGTCATTATCTTCAAACCTTTCAGGTAATGTTTCGGATAAAGGAATCATGGATAT
>CAMDPE010000100.1 GCA_945903795.1 Lutibacter flavus
AAGATTAATTGTTGATTCTATCTGAAATGTTGTAACGTTTTGTATCTGATTTTGTGCGTAATATCAGTTCTCCTAAAAATCCGGCCAAAAACAGTTGCGTTCCAATAATCATGGCTACTATTGCCAAATAAAATTGTGGCCTGGCAGTAATTAATCGGCCAGTTGGATTGAAAAAAAGTTTATCAATCCCTAAATAAAACGCAAAACAAAATCCGATAAAAAAGGTAAGCGTTCCCAACAATCCAAATAAATGCATTGGTCTTTTTCCGAATTTCGATAAAAACCAAATGGTAATTAAGTCTAGAAATCCGTTGATAAAACGTTCCATCCCAAATTTTGTGACGCCGTATTTTCTGGCCTGGTGCGCCACAACTTTTTCAGTAATTTTATTAAATCCCGCATTTTTTGCGAGCACAGGAATGTAACGGTGCATTTCCCCGTTCACATCAATATTTTTTACCACTTCATTTTTGTAAGCTTTCAATCCGCAATTAAAATCGTGCAATTTTAGGCCGGAAGTTTTTCTTGCCGCCGCATTGAATAATTTTGAAGGAATGTTTTTTCTGATTTTTGAATCGAAGCGCTTTTTTTTCCAGCCTGAAACCAGATCGAAATCTCCGCTTTTAATCAAATTATACAATTCGGGAATTTCATCCGGGCTATCCTGTAAATCGGCGTCCATAGTAATCACAACATCACCGTTCACTTGCTTAAATCCGGCATTTAAAGCCTGGGATTTTCCGTAATTTTTTTGAAACCGAATGCCTTTTACATTAGGATTTTTCTCCGATAATGATGAAATAACCTTCCAGGAATCGTCGGTGCTACCGTCATCAATAAAAAGCAATTCATAAGAATAACGATTGGATTGCATCACTTTTACAATCCAATCGTGTAATTCATTTAAAGATTCATCCTCATTAAGCAGAGGAATGACGATGGATATATCCATTTAAGGTTTTTGTTTTTATTAAATACTGGTGATTTCTTCGTCAGATTTCTTCATAATCAATCCGCCAATAAGTGCTATAATAAAGCCAAGAAATAAACTTCCAATAATTGCGATGGCAGAAGTCATAACTGGTCCTGACATTTTTTTAGCCATTTCCATAGAAGCTTCCAATTGTTCATCGGTGAAATTTGGATAAGCTTCCAGCATTTTTTGTTGTTGCACTTCCATCATTCTTGCAAAGAATTCAGGCTCAATAAAATTGGTGAAAATTAAGGTGTAAACAACGGCAATTAATCCAGAGATTAATGCGATGCCCAAGCCGGTTTTTAAGGCTTCTGATAATGATAAAAAACCATTATTAAGTTCTTTAATTTTCTTGATGCCTAAAATGATGACTGCAACTGTTATTATAATGCTGACAACACCTACAGACCAGTGTTGATCATAAGTTTTGCCTGCAGCATATAAAACAACATTGATTAAAATTGAGGCAAACCCTAATATTAAACCGTAATTTAACATAATTTGCTTTGGTGACATTTCTTGATCTTTCATAATTATTGTTTGATTTTTGGTTGAACAAATATAGTAAATACCTTATTACCATTGGTGGTTAAATGCCAACAATAATGGTTATTTTTCATTAAGTTGTTAGTAAACACTTAATTATATTTGTTACACTAAAATTAGAAAAAAATGTGGTAAAGTTAAAAAAATGATTGTAAATTTGCCCCGGGCAAGTCCTACACAACCAGCTCCCTTTGAACCCTCCAGGGCGGGAACGCAGCAAAGGTATTAGGTTGTAGCGGTGTGATGTAGGTCGCTTGCCCTTTTTCTTATCTACTTAAATCCTTTTTCGAAGGACTTTTTAAATCTCAATAAATATATTACTTTTGATTCCTAATTATAGATTGCAATTTTTGGCTGAATGCGGATTGGCACTGTATTTTGCGTTAGGGATAGTAGAGGAAATCCTGGCTTTGAGAGCTTGTTCAGCAATATGTTTAACAGATTGCCGCGCTGAGCTCGCAATGACAGATTGAATCGCATAGCCCGACCCTTGTGGTAACGCCCAACTTTCAATTATTTAATATTTAAATTTTTCAATGATAAATAAAGTTGTTTTAATTACGGGAGGTTCTTCAGGAATCGGGAAATCTGTCGGTGAATTTTTAACACAAAAAGGATTCATCGTTTACGGAACCAGCAGAAATCCGGCCAATATCGAAAATCATCCGTTTCGTTTAATTGCTTTGGACGTCAATCTTAAGGAAACGATTCTAAAAGCTGTTGATGACATCATTGCTGCGGAAGGCCGTATCGATATTTTGATCAACAATGCCGGAATGGGCATCACCGGCGCCATTGAAGAAACGCCGACCGATGAAATGCGCAATGTTTTTGAAACCAATTTTTTTGGAGCAATTGAAATGATAAAAGCGGTTTTGCCTCAAATGCGAAAACAAAACATTGGGCTAATCATTAACGTGACTTCCATTGCAGGTTATATGGGTTTGCCGTTCAGGGGTATTTATTCGGCAACAAAAGGCGCTTTGGAAATTGTGACGGAAGCGATTCGGATGGAAGTTAAGGGTTTTGGCATTGAAGTGACCAACGTGGCACCGGGTGATTTTGCCACAAATATAGCATCGGGAAGATTCCATACGCCAATTTTTTACGAGTCGCCCTACAAAAAGAACTATCAAAAAAACCTGGATTTAATGGATAAGCACGTTGACAGCGGCAGCAATCCAATCCAAATGGCGGAAGCCATTTTTAAAATCATAAACACACCAAAACCGGAAATTCATTACAAAGTGGGAGATTTTATGCAAAAATTTTCTATTATTTTGAAAAGAATATTGCCTGATAAAGTTTATGAAAAGATGTTGATGAATCACTTCAAATTGTAATCATTTAAGTACTTTTGCAGAAGAAACAATTCAGTATAAACTAATAATCACAACACATGAAATTTTTTATTGATACAGCAAACCTAGAGCAAATTAAAGAAGCACAAGCATTAGGAGTTTTGGATGGCGTAACCACAAATCCTTCCTTAATGGCTAAAGAGGGCATTACAGGAAAAGACAATATTTTAAAACATTATGTGGCAATTTGCAATATTGTTGATGGCGATGTAAGTGCCGAAGTGATTGCAACTGATTTCGACGGAATGGTGAGAGAAGGGGAAGCGTTGGCCGATTTACATCCGCAAATTGTGGTTAAATTACCGATGATTGCAGATGGAATTAAAGCCTGTAAATACTTTACCGATAAAGGAATCAGGGTGAATATGACTTTGGTTTTCTCGGCCGGACAAGCATTATTGGCCGCTAAAGCTGGCGCAACTTACGTCTCTCCTTTTATTGGAAGGTTGGATGATATTTCTACGGACGGATTAAATCTTATTTCTGAAATTAGACTTATTTACGACAATTACGGTTATGAAACTGAAATATTGGCGGCATCAGTGCGTCACACCATGCATATTATCGATTGTGCAAAATTAGGCGCAGATGTGATGACAGGTCCATTATCAGCCATTATGGGATTGCTAAAACATCCTTTAACAGACATAGGCTTGGCCCAGTTTTTGGCAGATTATAAAAAAGGAAACTAATTTAGATTTACGATTTACGATTTTTTAAAAAGAGACTATTTAAAAATTTATTTTTAAATAGTCTCTTTTTTATTTACGATTTTTTTTAAATAAAATCGTCATTCTAAACTTGTTTCAGAATCTCACGGTATTAGTTACCAATTATTTTGAGAACATAAAACAAGTTCAGGTTGACGAAATTCAACATACTGTCAACTGCTTACGAAATCCGCTCTTTCAATTTCTTAATAGTATCACGCAATTTTGCGGCAGCAATAAAGTCGAGCGCTTTGGCAGCCTCTTCCATAAGTTTGCGTTTTTCACGAATGCTGTTTTCCAATTCGGCCTTCGTCATATAATCCATTTTTTCTTCGGCGGCAATGTTCGCCAAATTTTCAAAATTATAAGTTGAAGCCGTGTTTTGCCCCATAATATTTTCGATGCTCTTCGTAATTTGGGTAGGCGTGATGTTATTTTCGGTATTGTAGGCAATTTGTTTTTCGCGTCGTCGGTTGGTTTCATCGATGGTAAGCTGCATGCTATTGGTCATTTTATCGGCATACATAATGGCAATTCCGTTGATATTTCTCGCGGCACGGCCAATAGTTTGTGTTAAAGAGCGATGCGAACGTAAAAAGCCTTCCTTGTCGGCATCTAAAATCGCCACCAAAGAAACTTCCGGTAAATCGAGTCCTTCTCGTAAAAGATTGACGCCAATCAACACATCAAAAATGCCCAAACGCAAATCACGCATAATTTCAACGCGCTCTAAAGTATCTACATCAGAGTGAATGTAACGGCAGCGAATCTGGATTCTGCTTAAATATTTCGTCAGCTCTTCCGCCATTCTTTTGGTCAACGTGGTCACCAACGTGCGCTCATCTTTTTCAACCCGCAACTGAATTTCTTCAATCAAATCGTCAATTTGGTTGATGCTCGGACGCACCTGAATTTCGGGATCCAACAATCCGGTTGGGCGAATGACCTGTTCCACAAAAACACCTTCTGTTTTTTGCAATTCATAATCGGCCGGTGTGGCGCTCACAAAAATAACCTGATTCTGGATTTCTTCAAATTCGTCGAATTTCAGCGGACGGTTGTCCATCGCGGCTGGCAATCGGAATCCGTATTCCACCAAATTTTCCTTGCGCGATCGGTCTCCGCCGTACATGGCGTGCACTTGAGGTATTGTCACATGGCTTTCATCAATCACCATCAAATAATCTTCTGGAAAATAGTCGAGCAGACAGAAAGGGCGTGTTCCGGCTTCCCTGCCGTCGAGATAACGGGAATAATTTTCAATGCCGCTGCAATAACCCAATTCTCGAATCATTTCCAAATCAAATTCCGTACGTTCTTTGAGGCGTTTTGCTTCCAAATGTTTCCCAATTTCTTTGAAATACTCAAATTGCTTCATCAAATCTTCCTGAATATTATGTATGGCATTTTGCAGCACATCGGGAGAAGTCACGAATAAATTTGCCGGATATATGGTGATTTGTTCAAATTTTTCCACCACCAGATTGTTGGTCACGTCAAAGCTTTCGATTTCTTCAATTTCATCGCCAAAAAAATGAATTCTGAAGGCATGTTCGCCATAAGACGGATAAACGGTAATGGTGTCGCCTTTGACTTTAAAGGTTCCGCTGCTGATTTCAGCTTCGGTTCTTGAATACAAACTCGCCACCAGCAGGTGCAAAAATTTGGTGCGCGAAATGGCCTGGCCCACTTCAACATAAATGATATTTTTCTTGAATTCTACCGGATTCCCAATTCCGTAGATACACGAAACGGAAGCCACAATAATAACGTCTCTTCGTCCCGAAAGCAATGCAGAAGAAGCACTGATCCGCAATTTTTCGATGTCTTCGTTGATTGACAAATCTTTTTCAATAAAAGTTCCGGTCGTTGGAAGATAGGCTTCGGGCTGATAATAATCGTAATAGGAAACAAAATATTCCACGGAATTGTTTGGGAAAAACTGTTTGAATTCCGAATAAAGTTGCGCCGCCAGTGTTTTGTTATGCGCCAACACCAAAGTAGGTTTTTGAACTTCTTGAATCACGTTTGCTACGGTAAATGTTTTCCCCGAACCCGTAACGCCCAACAAAGTCTGGAATTTTTCATGGGAATTCAATCCTTCAACCAATTGCTTGATCGCTTCGGGCTGGTCTCCTGTTGGTTTAAAATTCGATTCTAATTGAAATAGCATATTGCAAAAATAAACTAAATTCTCTAGTTTTTTAGGGCTGGAACATATTTAACGAATCTTTAATGCCAATCAAAAAATAGTAGTTTTGATCATCTATTGATTACCTCCTAATCAAACTAAAATGCCCTTTTTTAACCCTAATATTTCCTTTTAAGTCAACCAATTCAACCGAAAACCAATAGTCGCTGGCCGGTAAATAGTTGCCGTTAAACGTTCCGTTCCAGCCATTGCTGTTTAAATCAATTTCGGTAATGAGTTTTCCAAACCGGTTAAAAATATAAACGGTGGCACTATGGAAAAAGGCTTCACTGACACCTAAAACATTCCAAGTATCATTATAGCCGTCGTTGTTTGGTGTAAAAAATTTTGGATAACCAATTACAGAAACTTCAATTGGGGCAATACCACAACCATTTTTGTCTCTTATATAAATGGTGTGAATTCCTGGCATTATATTTTCAAAATAGGGTTCGTCCTGATAATTTCCATAAGCATCATTGAATGAAAATTCATAATCTCCAATTCCTAAATTATTTGTTGATAAGGTAATGGAGTTATTTTCGGAATCATCAATAACCGTAATGTCATTTTGGGTGATTGTTGCAATGACGGAAGGAATCGCTTTGATGGTTTTGGAGAAGGATTCACATTGATCGATGGAAGTTGCAATAACGCTATAATTTCCTGCAGCAGAAATTTCCAAAAACGGATTGCTTCCAATCACCATTCCGTTTTCATTTTTCCATTCATAGCTGTAATTTCCTTGCGCGTTGAAGGTTGAAACGGTGATTGGAGGTAAGTTTAGGCAATAAATTACGCTTGCATCCAAATCAAATTCTGGTCGCGACTCAACAACCAATTTTAAATGAGGGCCAAACCCGAAGCATTCGCCGTTGTCATCGCTTTCAACACGAACATAAAGCATTTGCTCAAAGGCTGTTTCATTTCTAAATGGTTGATTTTGGTTGATTTCATTTTCTTCAAACTGCGCATCCATTATATTCTGATAATAGGAAACACTCAAATTTTGTCCAGTTGGAAATTGCATCTTAATTTCGTTTGAATTTTCCGCTAAATTAAATAACCTAAATCCATCAATTTTACCATCGTTGTCACAACCACTCATTATTTTTAAATAGTTTGCAAGGAAAGATGTTGAAGAAACCTCTAATTTTATTTGAGCAACTTTGTGACATCCATATTGATTTTCGATACGAGCATAAACAATAGTTTGTGTTTTATTTGAAAAAGAAGAAGCGCTAATTTCGTTAAGGCCAGAATCTGCATCATTATAATTCAAGAAATAAGTTGCTTTTAATGAAGTGTCCCCTAAAGTTAAAAAATCATTTGCTTCATTTAAGTTAAAATCGGTAAAACTATCAGCAACTCCATCTTTATCACATTGTTTTAATGTAAAAGTTGAATTTATTGTTGGAGGATTCTGTACAACAATGGAAAATTCACCTTTAAGCGTTTTTATAATTCCACAGATATCAGTTTGAATAACAACTAGAGAATATAGACCATTCTTCGCTGGTGTTAAATTCAAAAAGGATAAATTTGATGAGTTTGAAAAAGGAATTGATGCATTATTGAAATACCATTTATAGGTTGCTGTCCCAGACAAAGATTCAGGTATAACATTGAAATTAGATCCATTGCATAAATCAATTTTTTGATCATTTAAAATGTGTTTTATGCCATTATCATTAATGGTTGTAATTTCAATTTGAGAGAAAATGGAGGCAATAAAAGGAGGAAGTCCTTGTGTGGAATTTTTGCCGTTTAATGAAATTGCGGCATGTCGATAATTACACGCCAATCCATCATTTTCAGGATTATCTATAACGCCTAAAAAAGGAATTCCTAAATCATATGTTTTTGAAAGAGCTCTGTAAATCTTTTGATCTGGTCCCAATTGCAATCCTCCTCTAAATAAACTTTGTGAATCAATTATTTTTCTTGAAGCAATGATGTTGGCAATTGCAGGAGAACTTAAATTAAACTGATATAATGTTGAAAAATGATTTGAGGGGTTGTTAGAGTCACTATAAATCTCACTATAAAAATCATTTGATGCATTTACATATAACATTTCGCTATTTGATGAAAATTCAACGCCATAAGGTTTATTTGAAGGTGCAGTTAATGGCAAGTTTTTTTGGTTGGTTACCTCGCCGGTTAAGTTGTTAAAATCGTATAATAAAAAAGAACCTGGAGTAGATTGATTATTAATAGTATTAGACATATGGGCAACTGCAATTTTTGAGCCGTCGGGAGAAATTTTTAAATAACCTCTTCTGTCTGTAGCAGAAAAAGACACTGTTGATTTTATAGGCAAAGAAGCAACACCTGCACTGCTAACCTTATAAGCATAAAATTTGTTGACAGCGAATGATATGACCCAAAAAGTTTGACATTCGGAGCCTTTTACTGCAGCTACTTTTTCTGTCCATAAATCAGATTTACCTTCAGATAAGTCGATTGGGCCAGAAATAATATCACCTCGGCCTAAATCGGCATTCATATCAATTGTATAATAATTAAATCCAAATTCACCACCGTCTATTTTTGCTCCAACAGTGAAGATATAATAAATAGAGCTGCTTCCTGGTTTTGGAATAATCATAGCAGATTGAGTGCTGGAAGCATTGCCTTTTAATCCGGTTCCATTTGGCATTGGATTATGAAGTCTATTCCAAACGGTTGTGCCATCTGAATAAAAAAGTAAATTTCCATTTGAATCTGAAAATGAAGAACATCCTTCACGTGTATCTAATTTCCCGTTATTAATTGGAACGGGAGAACCACTATTGAAATTTAAACCTGCATTTTCACCAAAATACCAAAAGTTTGCTTCGCCTTGCGCAAAAGCAGTTGCAGCGCAAAAAAGCAATAGAAAAGTTATAAAATTTTTCATTTGGTGAAATTGATTTTTTACCCAAATATACAAAAAATTAAAAGTTGATATAGTTAAGATAAAAGGCAAAAAGTCAAAAGGAATAATTTTTTAAAAATAAATTTAAAATTAATTTCAAATTCCTCGGTTATAAATCTCTTTTTTTAAGTAGAACATATGAAAGATAAATAAATATGGCAGTCCAAACCAACACAATAGCGATGTCTTTTGGTTGTACCGAAAAATCTTTCGATAAATCTTCACCCACTTGTTTTGCCACTGTTTTAACGGCGCTCAAACGGGTAAAAGGTTCTTTAATCAAGTTGCTCATGGCTTCCAAAGGAAAAAATTGCATTACATTGGCGACCATGGTGTCAAATTTCCAGTAAAGCATTCCTTTGGCAAAACCTTCAATCATAGCCCAAACCAACATCGCACCGACAGCAAAAGCGGATCTTTTTACCAAAATCCCCAAGAACAATCCAAAGGAGAAAAAAGCAACCAGCTTCACAAAAAAAGCAATTAAATATTCTAAATCTGTGGTTATGATGGAAAATTCTGTAAAATCAGAATAACTGTAACCGAGAATTAAGGAGACGAAAAACACAAATATTGTTGAAATTAATGCCAGCAAAATCACCGTATAAAATTTGGAAAGCACAAATTCTTTTTTGCTCAATCCGTCAATCAGATTTTGTTTCAAGGTCTTGTTGCTGTATTCATTAGCCATCATGGAAACGATTACCAACAGCAGGAAAAATTTTAAAATAGATGCGATATAGGTGTTGAAATGCCAGATATAAGGAAAGTTGAAAATTCCTTGATCAGCCAAATGAAATTTCACCGGCCCGATATCAAATTTTATGGCCGCGATTAATGCGATGGACGTGAGCAGTACAAAATAAATGAAGATCAAAACCCTGCTGGCTCTGTTGTGTTTTAATTTATGAATTTCGATGTTTAACAATCGTAGCATTTCTTAATTTTTGTTGGTTAACGTTAAAAATTGTTGCTCTAAACTTGGTTTTCGCTTTACTAAATGTGATAAAATGATGCCGTTTTGAAACAAATAGCTGTTAATTTCTGAGGCTGAAACAGGCTTGTTTAAGGTAGCGATGATTTTATCGTCTTCTGTTTTAATGGCCGAAATCCCTTCAAATTTTGTAAGTAATTCCATTAATTTTTCAGTATCTGAATCCGTTTTAAGCTCAAAAAGTCCGTGCGAAGCCACCATCTCATCCACAGTTCCTGAATATAATTTAATTCCGTTTCTTATCACCACCACGTGCGAACACACTTTTTCCACTTCATCCAACAAATGCGACGCCAGTAAAATAGTGGTGCCGGTTTGCGCAATTTCTTTAATAAGCACCCTGATTTCGTGAATTCCCTGCGGATCCAATCCGTTGGTGGGTTCATCCAAAATCAGTATTTCCGGGTCATTCAACAAAGCTGAAGCTATTGCCAAACGCTGTTTCATTCCCAATGAAAAGGTCGAAAATTTGCTGTTTCTGCGTTCGTATAAATTTACAACCTTGAGTTTTTCGGAAATTTTGTCGAACGGAATTCCTTTAATCTTGCATACCAGTTCTAAATTTTGAATGGCGGTCATATAAGGATAAAAATTAGGACGTTCAATTATGGCTCCTACTTTTTTTAGTGCCTGATGCGTTGTCAAATTACCGTCGTACCAACTGAAACTTCCAGATGTTTTGTTCACGACATTTAAAATAATGCCCAGCGTGGTCGATTTTCCGCTGCCGTTCGGACCAAGGATCCCGTAAACATTGCCTTTTTGTATGTCAAAAGACAAATCATTTACCGCGTGAATACCGCCAAATTTTTTATGCAGGTTTTTTAAGGACAGAATTGTTTCCAAATTTTTGTGGTTTAGTATAAAAATTAGACGTTTATTAACAATATTTGTTACGGCAATATACTAAATTTGGACTTTATCAAATATTTTTATGGAGGAAGAAAAATTAATGTCGCGAAAGAAACCGAGTTATCCAATTAACGATCAGTTGTATGCCTATTTGACGGAATACAACAGAAATATTAAAATTCCGATTTTTTATGATGATTTACTTCGCTTTGCGGGAGGCATTGCCGTATATGATAAAAATGGGGAAGATTCTTTGTGGATTCGTGTTTATTACTCCGATCACGAGCGTGATGAAATTGATTTGAGCCTGAAACGTATGTACATTAT
>CAMDPE010000101.1 GCA_945903795.1 Lutibacter flavus
AAAATAAAATAAAAACTTTGGAAACTTTTATTGTTTTTAAAGTTTCCATTTGTATATTTGCACTCTCAAATTATTTAGGAGGAAGCTATTATGAAGGAAACCATTCTAAGAAAGGCCGGAGAAATATTTTTAAAGTACGGATTTAAAAGTGTGACGATGGATGATATTGCCAAAGAATTAGGCATCTCCAAAAAAACAATTTATAAATTTTATAAAAATAAAGTTGAGCTTGTTGATGAAGCTGTTTCTTATTTTCACGATGGAATGCATAAAACAATCAACAATATTTGCGATTTGGGACACAATGCTATCCAAGAAAATTTTGAAATAAAAAAAACGTTTAAGGATATGTTCAAAAATTCTGATGATTCCCCAGTTTATCAGCTGGAAAAATATTATCCTAAAACGTATAAAAAAATTATTTTCAATGAACTTTCCATCTATAAAGAATGTATCACAAATAACTTGGTAAAAGGCATACAAGAAGGGCTTTACAGAAAAAACATCAATATGGAACTTTCTGCAAAATTTTACTTTTCATTAATGCTTAGCGTTCATGATTCAAGTTTATATACCTACAATAAAAATACAATGAACCAACTGGAAATGCATGCGCTGGAATACCACACAAGAGCTATTGCAACCGAAAAAGGATTACAAGTTTTAGAAGAACAATTAGAAAAAAAGGAAATTTAAGAATGAAAAAAATTATCATATTAGTTATTGGAATACTTTTTAGTTTCCAAATAAATGCACAGGAAACCAGTTCATTATCACTAAAACAAGCAATAGATTATGCATTAAAAAATAGCTACGCCACTATAAATGCTGACAGAGACGTTGCTATTGCAAAAAAGAAAAAATGGGAAACCACCACTATTGGACTGCCAGAAATTAGCGCAAAAATAGACTACCAAAACTGGATTAAGCAACAGGTTTCTTTAATTCCGGCTGAATTTTTTGGCGGAAATCCGGGCGAGTTTGCAGAGATTTCATTTGGCACAAAACACAATATGAATGCATCCGCAACTTTAAATCAGCTAATTTTCGACGGATCTTATTTGGTTGGATTACAATCGGCAAAAACGTATTTAAAAATTTCTGAAAATGCCAAGGAAAAAACCGAACTCGGCATCAGGGAAGCAGTGATTAACGCCTACGGAAATGTGCTTTTGAGCGAAGAAAGCATTTCAATTATTGAAAAAAACATAAAAACCTTAGAAAAAAACCTGGAAGAAACCAATCAAATTTTTCTAAACGGTTTTATTGAAGAAGAAAATGTAGAACAACTTAAAATCACCTTGTCTTCCGTAAAAAGCCAGCTTTCAAAAACCAAAAATTTAAAAACAATTGCGTATAAAATGTTAAACATTACGTTGGGACTGGACATCAATGCTTCCATAATATTGACCGATACTTTAGAGAATCTTGCCAAAGAAAATATCAAACTAGAATTGCTTTCCTCGGATTTGACAGTTGAAAACCATATCGATTTTAAAATTGCCAAAAATACCGAAACAGCGAATGAATTGTTTGTAAAACTGGAGCAAAGCAAGGCGTTACCAACATTAAAAAGTTTTGTGAATTTTGGTTATGCAGGTTTTGGACAAAATTTTGATTTTATGAAAAAAGAACAAAAATGGTTCGATTCTTCTATGTTGGGCGTAAGTTTAGATATTCCCATATTTAGCAGTCTGGCCCGCAGTTCAAGAACACAACAAGCCAAAATTGAACTTGAAAAAGCAAGAACCAACTTAACAGAAACCGAACAAAAATTGTTTCTGATGTTGGAATCAGCCAAAACAAACTACAATTTCAGTATAGAAGAATATGAAACTTCTAAACAAAATTTGTCGTTGGCCGAACGCATCGAAAACAAGCAACAAATCAAGTTTTTTGAAGGAATTTCAACAAGTTTTGAATTGTTGGAAGCGCAAAGACAATTGTACACCTTGCAACAAAATTATTTACAGGCGATGCTAAACGTCATCGCCAACAAAGCAACTTTAGACAACGCACTAAACACACCAATCAACAACTAGAAAATGAAACTTATGAAAAAAATATCCATCCTTATTATTGCTGCAGCATTTATGATATCTTGTGGAGAAGAAGCAAAAAAAACATCCTTAGAAGAATTAAAGGCCCAAAAAACAACATTGACTGTTAAAATAGACAGTTTAAATACCTTGTTAAAATCTGTTGAAACCGAAATTTCAAAATTAGATTTAGATAAAAACCTTCAAACAATTACAATACTTCCAGTAAAAAATGATGTTTTTAAACACTTTCTTGAAATTCAAGGCGTTGCAAAAGCAAACAAAAATATTGAAATAAGTCCGGAATTGGGAGGAACTGTAACGGCAATTCAGGTGAAAGAAGGCCAGAAAGTACAGTCGGGTCAACTTTTAATTCAATTGGATGATTCATCCATCAAAAACAGCATCAATGAATTAAACACCCAATTAAGTTTGGCAAAAACAACTTTTGAACGCCAGGAACGACTTTGGAATCAAAAAATTGGGTCAGAAATGCAATATCTTCAGGCAAAAGCCCAAAAAGAAAGTTTGGAAAATAATTTATCATCTTTAAGAACCCAAGCAAGAAAAATGAGAATTACCGCGCCATTTAGTGGTGTAGTAGATGAAATTTTCCCAAGATTGGGCGAACTTACCAGTCCGCAAATGCCAGCTGTAAGATTGCTGAATTTAGACAACGTTTATGTGGAAGCCGACGTAACAGAAACTTATTTGCCAATTATTAAAGAAGGAACAGAAACAGTTTTGCGTTTTGCCTCCATCAACAAAGTAATGAATTCAAAAATTTCACAAGTCGGGAATTATATAAATCCGGCCAACCGAAGTTTTAAAATCAGAATAAACATTGACAATAAAGACCAAAGCATCAAACCTAATTTATTGGCCGATGTAAAAATTGTTGATTTTGAAACAAAAGGCATCATTATTCCTGCCACTTTGGTGCAACAAGACCAAACCGGCAATAATTATGTGTTTACAGTGGTTACTGAAAATAACACACAAAAAGTGGTTAAAAACATCATTACCATTGCCAACGAATACAATCATGAAGTTTATGTTAGCTCCGGATTGAAAGAAAATGACACCTTGGTAAATGCAGGCGCAAGATTTGTGAAAGATGGAGATAAAGTTAAAATTGGTATAAATTAATTCGGCTACAACACTTCTAAAAGCATTAAAATGAGTAAAGTATTAAAAGAATTCAAACTTTCAACTTGGTCCATAAATAATAAAATGACCGTGTTTGTGGTGATTGGAATGATTTTTTTGGCAGGAATTTTCTCTTACCAAAGTATGCCAAGAGAAGCTTTTCCGGAAATTGTGGTACCCGAAATATTTGTATCCACCGCCTATCCAGGAAACTCCGCAATCGATATTGAAAAATTAATTACACGTCCGCTCGAAAAAGAAATTAATGGAATATCTGGCGTTGATGAAATCACCTCCACTTCCATCGAAGGATTTTCATCCATAAAAGTGACTTTTGATTTTAGCGTTACGCCAACGGAGGCATTGCGAAAAGTGAAAGACAAAGTTGATGCCGCAAAATCGGACAAGGATTTTCCAAAAGATTTGCCTTCAGATCCGACCGTGAAAGAATTGAACTTCGCCGAATTGATGCCGATTATGAACATCAATTTGTCGGGTGATTTTTCTATGGATGAGCTTAAAGAATATGGCGAATATTTGGAAGAAGAAATTGAAAAAGTACCTGAAATTTCAAAGGTAGAAATCCGTGGTATCCAAGACAAAGAAATGGAAATCAGCGTTGATTTATACAAAATGGAAATTTCTAAAATCAGCTTTAACGACATATCCCAAGCCATTCAAAATGAAAATATGACGGTTTCCGGCGGCGATTTGCTGGAAAACGGTTTGCGCAGAAATGTTCGTGTTTTGGGAGAATTTAAATCGGCTGATGAAATTGCCGACCTTATTATAAAACAGGAAAACGAAGAAATTGTTTACTTGCGAGATATCGCAACAGTTACCTTTAAAGAGCAGGAAAAACAAAGCTATGCCCGTGAATTTTCACAACCGGTGGTGATGCTTGACGTGACCAAACGTGGCGGTGAAAATTTAATCAATGCTTCCACCCAAATTGATGAGATTATTGCCAAAGCCAAAGAAAGCTACTTTCCGTCAAATTTATACATTTCCAAAACCAACGACCAAACCAACGATACCAAAACCATGGTTTCCGACTTGGAAAACAGCATTATTCTCGGAATTATTTTAGTAGTTGTTGTATTGCTTTTTTTCCTTGGAATCAGAAATGCCCTTTTTGTGGGAATTGCAATTCCATTGTCTATGTTTATGTCATTCATCATTTTGAATGCCATGGGCGTAACCTTAAACACCATGGTATTATTCTCCTTGGTGATTGCATTGGGAATGCTGGTGGATAATGGGATTGTGGTTGTGGAAAATATTTACAGGATGTTGGATGAAGGTTATTCAAAAATTGATGCCGCAAAATATGGCGTTGGTGAAGTTGCCATTCCTATCATCGCCTCAACGGCAACAACGCTGGCCGCTTTTTTCCCATTGGCTTTTTGGCCAGGAATGATGGGTGAATTTATGCGCTACTTGCCAATTACTTTAATTATTGTTTTATTGTCATCTTTATTTATTGCACTGGTAATAAACCCAATGTTGACGGCAGTTTATATGAAAATAAAGGAAGATGAAGTTAATTTCAAAAAAATCGTGATTTTTAGTTCCATTTTATTTGCTGTCGGTGTTATTTTAATTATTACCGGATTGACTTTAAATATAAAATGGCTGAATGCGACCGGAATGTTGTTGATGCTTGCTGGATTGCTTCGGGTTATAAACACAAAATTTTTAACGCCCGGCACGGCATGGTTTCAAAATAATTTTTTACCAAAATTAGAAAATTTTTATGAACGCACTTTGCAATATGCCTTAAGAGGAAAAAGGCCTAAATGGTTCTTTTTAGGGACTTTCGGATTGTTATTTTTGTCTATTCTGCTATTTATGGCATTTCCACCAAAGGTGCTTTTCTTTCCTGAAACGCCTCCAAAACAAGTATATGTTTATCTGGAATATCCTATTGGAACAGATATAGAAGTTACTAATAAACTTTCCATGGATGTTGAAAAAAGCATTCAAAATCACCTGAAAAAATATGAAGTAGATGGCAAGAATATCTTGGTTACTTCCGTAATTGGACAAGTTGGAGAAGGAACAAGCGACCCCAATCGCGGACAAGACGGCGGAACTACACCAAATAAAGCCCGTATTACCGTGGATTTTGTTAAATTTATTGAGCGAGGAAGCATTAATACTGAAGATGTTTTAATTGATATCAGAGAATTATTGAAGGATATTCCTGGAGTTGATATTATTGTTGACAGACCTGCCGACGGTCCTCCAACCGGAGCGCCAATCAATATTGAAGTTTCGGGCGATGATTACGAAGAATTATTGGCAACCGCCGAAGACATCAAACAATTCATCAAAAATAAAAATATTTTAGGGGTTGAAGAATTGAAATTAGATGTAGAACAGGGAAAACCAGAGTTGCCAATCATTATCGACCGGCAAAAAGCAGGTCGTTTGAATGTTTCAACCGGCCAAATTGGTGATGCGCTAAGAACTTCCTTGTTCGGAAAAGAAATCTCCACTTTTAAAGACGGCGAGGATGATTATCCGATAAACATGCGTTTGACCGATAAATATCGTTATGATAAAGAGGCCCTGATCAACCAAAAAATCACCTTCAGAAATCAGAGCAGCGGTAAAATTGTTCAGGTTCCAATTTCTTCAATTGCACATACTGAAGCTTCCTCAACATTTAGTTCCGTTAAAAGGAAAGACTTAGACCGTGTAATTACCATTACATCCAATGTTTTGGAAGGTTATAATGCCACTGAAATAAACGAACAAATTAAAACCGAACTGAAAAATTACAATTTGCCAAAAAACACTAGCGTTTCCTTTACCGGTGAGCAAGAAAAACAGGCAGAAGAAATGGCATTTTTAAGCAAAGCTTTGTTAATTGCGGTATTTTTCATTTTCTTAATATTGGTGGCGCAGTTTAATTCAACCTCAACCCCAATCATTATTTCATTGACAGTTTTATTGAGTTTAATTGGCGTTTTACTTGGATTGATTGTCTTTAGAATGGAATTTGTGATTATGATGACCATGATCGGAATTATTTCACTGGCGGGTATTGTAGTGAATAACGCCATTGTGCTAATTGATTACACCAACTTAGTGATGGTGCGTAAACGATTGGAAGAAGGATTGGATGAAGGCGTTTTAACCAAAGAAATCATTAATGAAAGCATCGTTGAAGGCGGTAAAACGCGCTTAAGGCCTGTATTATTAACGGCAATCACCACCATTTTAGGATTGGTGCCGTTGGCGGTAGGAATTAACATCAATTTCATGACTTTGTTTACAGAGTTTGACCCAGAATTTTATATTGGTGGTGAAAATGTCGCGTTTTGGGGGCCAATGTCCTGGACCATTATTTTTGGGTTGACCTTTGCAACTTTCTTAACCTTGATAATTGTTCCGGTGATGTATCAATTGCTGAACAACTTTAAGTTTAAGTTGGACAGAAAACAGTAATTTAATCAAAGGCGATTCTTTCAGAATCGCTTTTTTTTATTTAATTTGTACGTAATGAAAAACGAAAAAACCTATACCGTTGATGAAGCTACCAAGTTAATGGAAAACTTTTGCGCCTATCAGGAGCGCTGTCACAAGGAGATTGAGCAAAAACTGTACGATTTACATATGATTCCAGAGGCCAAAGAAAAGATCATACTTCATTTGTTACAGCACAATTTTTTGAATGAAGAACGCTTTACAAAAGCTTTTGCAAGGGGAAAATTCTCCATAAAAAACTGGGGGCGCATTAAGATTGTGAATGAGTTAAAATTCAGAAATGTTTCACCTTACAACATCAATACTGCTTTAAAGGAAATAGATGAACGCGATTATTTAAACACTATTCAAAAAGTTGCAGAAAAAAAATGGAACTTAATTAAAGAGCCAAATGCGTTCAAAAAAAGAAGTAAGTTGGTAAATTATTTGATTTCAAAAGGCTATGAATCCGAAATTATTTATGAAGTGCTGAATGGCTTAATTAAATAAAAACTTATTGCTGCTTTCTTAATTTGTTTAGAATCACTGAATCCTTTTCCTTCTTAATTTCTATAACAGCATCAATATTTTCATTTGGAATGGTCACGGAAAGCACATAATGTTCAATTTTCCAACCTTCTTCAGTTTTAGCCAAAACGCCAGACCCTCTGCAAACTCCCATCCACGTATCCAAAAGCTCATCAAACCATGCTGTCTTTCCATCGGCAGCAATATAAACATTGCGTTCAAGCGACTTAAAATCCCAAGCTTTACCAAGATCAAAAAATGGTTTGCTAAATGTTTTAAAATCCTTTTTTGTCCAATTCTCGGAAGCGTCAGTTCCGATAAAAACACTTGCTTTGGCCATAGATTTAAAATAAGAATCGTATGCTGCTTCAGAAGCACTTTTATGCCAAGCATCTAACAAAGTATTGACAGCTTCTTTTTCAGAAGTGCCATTTGTGTTTTCTGCACTGGTTTTTTTATTTTCACAGGCCGAAAATACAACGATGAAAATAACGATGAAAACTTTTTTTATCATTGCCTTTCTCTAAGATTATTTACACGCCTTGTCCGCTCCATATTCAAGTATGGAGGTGGCGTTGTTATTTCTTGAATATCAATAGGAACTTCAGTGTCAACTTCCAACATATTTTGAATACTTTCAGACTTATATATAGTATTTATTTTTGAATTGAATGCGGAATAAATTGCCACAATATTGTTGACTTCCTCTTTAACTTCTTTTTTTGAAATTGAAGGAATCGTCGCCATATCGGCCAAACGCAACGTTTCATTTTCCAACACATTGATACGTGCAATAATATTCGGTTTTTTCAAATTCTCAATCTTTATGGAATCTTTCATCATCTTCACCAATCGGGAAAGCTCGTCTGCGTTGCTAAGCGCTTCCAAGGTACTGATGCTATAATATTTTAACAGCATTTCATCAACAAGCTGGTATTCTTTCCAGTTATCTAAAACTACTTTCGCCTCAGGAATTAACGTTTCCCCGATCCTATTTTCTATACGATTCGCATCAAATTTTAACGAATCGGCTTTTTCTGAAACTTCCTGCACATCTTTGGTTTTATTGCAGGAAAAACCTGTCAATAAAATTATTAATAAAAAAGGGATTATGTACTTCATTGTAAAACTTATTAACGTCAAAAATACTAATTATTACACTATTTTAAATAAAAATTAATAATTTGATAAAAAACAATTCGAAATAAACTAAAATTTTAATTTTCAGTATATTTGCTACCTTAATAATAAGGATATTGGCTCTATGGATAAAAGCATTTTAATAATTGGCGCTTGCGGTCAGATTGGCACTGAATTAACCTTAAAATTACGTCAAAATCTTGGGAAAAACGCCGTAATTGCCTCTGACATCAGCGAGGGAAGCGAAGAATTAATGCAGTCGGGCCCTTTTGAATTCATCAATGCGCTGGATTATGGCCAAATTGCCTCTGTAATTGACAAATATGCCATTAACGAAGTGTATTTAATGGCCGCCATGCTTTCCGCAACCGGTGAAAAATTCCCTGCAAAAGCTTGGGAACTTAATATGAACTCGCTATTTAATGTATTGAATTTAGCGAAAGACGGGAAAATTAAAAAAGTATTTTGGCCAAGCTCTATTGCTGTATTCGGACCAACAACACCAAAAGAAAATACGCCACAAGAAACCTTGATGGCACCAACAACAGTTTACGGAATAAGTAAATTGGCCGGTGAACGCTGGTGTGAATATTACTTCAATAAATTTGGCGTAGACGTAAGAAGCGTGCGTTATCCGGGAATCATCAGCTGGAAAACGAGTCCGGGCGGCGGAACAACAGATTATGCCATTGAAATTTACCACAAAGCATTACAAGACGGTAATTACGATTCATTTTTAAACAAAGACACAAAACTGCCGATGATGTATATGGATGATGCCATTGAAGCCACCCTAAAAATTATGAATGCGCCCGCTGAAAACATCAAAATAAGATCTTCCTACAATTTGGCGGCCATCAGTTTTACGCCTAAAGAAATTGCAGAAGAAATTAAACATTTTATTCCCAAATTTGACATTTCTTACCATGCGGATTTTAGACAAAGCATTGCAGACAGCTGGCCAAGCAGTATTGATGATTCTCAGGCAAGAAAAGATTGGGGATGGAAACATCAATTTGATCTGGAAAAAATTTCAGACAATATGTTAAAGAATTTGCAGCTAAAATACGAAGACTTATAATCAATAGTATACCTTTTAAAAGAAAGCCCCGAATTAACTTTCGGGGCTTTCTGTTTTAAAATCATTTTTTTTTCTTCATTTCAGTGGGCGCTAAAAATTGCTTAAAAAGACCAACATCCACAAAAATTAACTGACTGATAATTAATTACTTAAAAAACTATAACGTTTTAGCAGTTTAATCAATTATATGACATCTGTCATCTTTTTAACTTTTAGTATTAATTAATTTTACTGTAGAATTTAAGAAAATTCAAAAATTAACACCCTATTTTGGGATTAATTAAAATTTAACGTCTAAAACGATTATATTAATGAATATTTCACAAATAGAACATATTGGAATAGCAGTAGACAACCTAGAAGAATCCATAAAATACTATGAAGAAGTGTTGGGATTGAAATGCTATGCTGTAGAAGAGGTTGTTGACCAAAAGGTGAAAACAGCCTTTTTTTTGGTAGGTAACACAAAAATCGAATTGTTGGAAAGCACTTCGCCAGAAGGCCCCATTGGTAAATTCATCGCCAAAAAAGGACAAGGCATTCATCATATTGCTTTTGCGGTTGACAATGCTACAGAAGCTTTAAAATTGGCCGAGCAGCGAGGCGCTGTGCTTGTGGACAAGGAATCGCGCAAAGGTGCTGAAGGATTAAATATTGGTTTTCTTCATCCAAAATCAACCCACGGCGTGCTAACGGAGCTTTGCTCAAAACAAAAATAGTAACAATTCCTCCAATCATAGAAGGCAAAGAAAATTCATCAGCATAAAAAGATAAGAAAATTATATATAATGGCAAATCAAGATAAAATTAACGAACTCATTGCAAAAAGAGTTGAAGCAAGACTGGGAGGCGGTGAAAAACGCATTGAAGCCCAACATGCAAAAGGAAAATTAACCGCACGCGAACGAATTGACATTCTTTTGGACGAAAAAAGTTTTGAAGAATTCGATATGTTTGTGACCCACAGAACAAAATCATTTGGACTTGATAAAGAAATTTACCTGTCTGATGGCGTTATTACGGGCCACGGCACCATTGACGGCAGAATTGTTTATGTATTCTCCCAAGATTTCACCGTTTTTGGAGGATCGCTATCTGAAACATATGCCTTAAAAATATGCAAGATTATGGATATGGCCATGAAAATTGGCGTTCCTGTAATTGGATTGAACGACAGTGGCGGCGCACGTATTCAGGAAGGTGTGAGATCCTTGGCCGGTTATGCAGAAATTTTCCAGAGAAATATTATGGCTTCCGGTGTCATTCCGCAAATCTCTTCCATTTTAGGACCTTGCGCAGGTGGTGCAGTTTATTCTCCCGCGTTGACAGATTTTACCATTATGACCGACAAAACAAGTTATATGTTTGTAACGGGACCAAAAGTGGTTCAGGCAGTAACGGGAGAAGTTGTAAGTGCCGAAGAATTGGGTGGTGCTCAAATTCAT
>CAMDPE010000102.1 GCA_945903795.1 Lutibacter flavus
AAAAACTGAACTACAAATTTGTTGACCGACGGGAAGGCGACATCATTTCCGCTTATGCAGATACCAACTTCGCCAACAAAGAACTGGGTTGGAAAGCCGAGCTTTCGTTGGACGAGGCTTTGCTTTCTGCGTGGAAATGGCAGTTAACATTAAAAAGTTAAAAGTTAAAAGTTAAAAGTTTTGGTTATTATATTATAAATCTCATTTTGAACAAGTTCAAAATGAGGTTTATTTTTTTAAAAATACTGAAAACTGCAACTAAAAACTGCCAACTATTCCGCGCTGCCTGCAGTAACGGTTCTGTCAATTTTACGAACCAAGCCCTGCAACACTTTTCCCGGACCCACTTCAATAAATTCTGTGGCGCCATCGGCAATCATTTGTTGTATGATTTGTGTCCAGCGCACAGGTGCCGTTAACTGTAGGATTAAATTTTCTTTAATCTCTACGGAATCTTTGACTGCTTTTGCAACCACATTCTGATAAACCGGACAAATAGGTTTATGAAATATGGTATTTTCAATGGCTTCGGCCAATTCTTCTCTTGCTGGCTCCATCATCGGTGAATGAAAAGCACCGCCAACAGGCAGTTTAATGGCACGCTTCGCTCCTTTTTCAATCATTGCCGCACAAGCTTTGTCGATTGCCTCCATTTCTCCTGAAATAACCAGCTGTCCCGGACAATTGTAGTTTGCGGCAACCACGATACCGTCAATACTTGCACATACTTCTTCAACTATAGCATCCTCCAGTCCCAAAACGGCTGCCATGGTGGAAACCTGCATTTCGCAAGCTTTTTGCATCGCTAAAGCTCTTTTTGACACCAATTTAAGTCCGTCCTCAAAAGACAAAACCCTGTTGGCCACCAAAGCCGAAAATTCGCCTAAAGAATGTCCTGCCACCATTTCAGGCTTAAAATCGTTTCCTAAAATTTTGGCCAAAATTACCGAATGCAGAAATATTGCGGGTTGTGTCACTTTTGTTTGTTGCAGTTCTTCTGCAGTGCCTTCAAACATAATGTCGGTAATGCGAAACCCCAAAATTTCATTGGCCTGTTCAAACAGGTCTTTTGCCAGCGGAGAGGTGTTGTATAAATCCAATCCCATTCCTGTATATTGGGCACCCTGACCCGGAAAAATATATGCCTTCATTTGTGTCGTGATTTAATTTGTGTAGCAAAAATAAACATAATTTGTTATTTTTTGTTGGTATTTTAGATTTTTGGTACTCCGGATTTTGTCTATACTATTACGGAACTTTTAATTAATATCTTTTTAAAATAAATTATTAGCTATAATTGTACATAAACGCAAGGATTTGGTAATGCCTGCTTCTTTTCTTTTTCCATCGCTGAAAAAGAAACAAAAAATCTAGTCTGATGATCTTTTTCTGTAAAATAAATTGAATTTTTTTATCCACATCACCCAGACCGCCTATCCATCCGCTTCATCCAGCGCTTGGCTCTTTGGGTTGCTCCGTCGGCCAACGCTAAAAATTTCAATATTTTACAACGAAAAAAATCATATGACGCTTCTTCTTTGATTTAGTATAACAACAATAATTTAAACCTATAATTATTAAATCTAAAATTCATCATTCATCATTCAAAATTAACTACTTACTTTCAACTATTCCCTTTAACCTTTCAACTTGTAATCGTCAACTGCACTTTATACCCTTCACTGTTCCTGATATTAAAGACGGTACCGTCTTCAAACAATAAGTACTGGCCTTTGATGCCCATCAGTCTTCCTGAAAAAACTGGAGTGTTTTCCAAATTCAATGTTTTTATTTTGGTGGGATATTTGATTACGGGATATTCGATGTCGGTAATCTTCCCATTATTAGGTAAAAAATAAGGCCAGGCTTCCGCAGGAATGTATTGTTTTAGCTTTTCACGTGCTTCTATTAAATCAATTTCGGCTATTTCATTTTTCAGCATTTTTTGCCAGCTGGTTTTATCGGCCACATGGTCTTTTAAAGCAACTTCTGTAATTCCTGCCAAATAACGGTTGGGAACTTCCACAATTTCAATAGCTCTAGATGCGCCTTGGTCTATCCACCTTGTTGGCACCTGGGTTTTTCGTGTAACGCCCACTTTTATGTTGCTTGACAAGGCCAAATACACTATATGCGGTTGCAATTGCACTTTTTCTTCATAGTCCAAATCACGATCGCTGATGCCCAAATGTGCCGTACTCAGTTCGGGTTTCATAATCCAGTCGCCCACCTGGGCACTTTCATAAAAGCAATCATAACAAAACCCCTGCCTGAAAATCTTCTTTTCCTTCCCACAATTCATACATTGATAGCCCTCAAATTGTATGTCGATATTCCGTCCCAACAGTTGGTTCAAATTCAGAAAATCATTTTCCACTTCCAAATAATAGTTCACGGGGTCGTTTAGTTCCGTCATCATCTTTTTTAAAACAGTATGGTATTGCATCGTAATTTTTTAGTAAATTTAAAGCCTAAAGATACTTAATAAAATATGCCATATCCAATAGTTAATTCAATAATTTCCTGGTTTTTAAAAAAGCGAAAACACCAAATGGAATTGTTTTTAAAGTATCCCATTGATGTTCAGGAAGAATTGTTGCGTAAATTGGTGGAAAAAGCCCAAGATACCGAAATAGGGAAAAAATATCAATTCTCTGAAATTAACACCTATACTGAATTCGCCAAAAATGTTCCAATTCAACAATATGAATCTATTGAATATTTGATAGAGCGCACCCGAAAAGGGGAACAAAATGTGTTTTGGCCAACGCCCATCAAATGGTTCGCAAAATCGAGCGGCACCACCAATTCAAAAAGCAAATTTATTCCCGTAAGTGAAGAAGCGTTGGAAGATTGCCATTTTAAAGCCGGAAAAGATATGTTGTGTCTGTACTTCAACAACAATGAAGAAGCCCAACTTTTTACTGGAAAAAGCCTGCGTTTGGGAGGAAGCAGTGCCGTTTATGAAGACAATAACTCTTATTTTGGCGATTTATCGGCCATTATTATAGAAAATTTGCCCTTTTGGGCCGATTATAGCAGTGCGCCAAGACAGGAAACCGCATTAATGGGCGAATGGGAAAGTAAAATGAAAGCTATTGTTGATGAGACCATCAATGAAGACATTACCAGTTTGGTTGGCGTGCCTTCCTGGATGCTGGTGCTGTTGAACTATGTGTTGGAAAGGACCGGCAAAAACAATATTCTGGAAGTTTGGCCAAACCTGGAAGTCTATTTTCACGGCGGCGTGAATTTCAATCCGTACCGGGAGCAGTTTAAAAAATTGATTCCGAAAGCCGATTTTAAATATTACGAAACTTACAATGCTTCCGAAGGATTTTTTGCTATTCAGGATGTCAACAATTCGCTTAATATGCTTTTGATGCTTGACTACGGGATTTTTTATGAATTTATTCCGATGGATAATTTTGAAGGCGAAAACTCTATTGCCATCCCGCTTTCAGAAGTCACGCTCAATAAAAATTATGCACTGGTGATTACCACCAATGGCGGCTTGTGGCGTTATCTGATTGGAGATACGGTAAAATTTACGTCACTAAATCCTTTCCGAATCAGGATTACAGGAAGAACCAAACATTTTATCAATGTTTTTGGTGAAGAATTGATTGTCGATAATGCGGAAAGTGCTTTAAAACAAGCCTGTTTAAAAACCAATGCCGAAGTTTGCGAATTTACCGTTGCCCCTATTTTTATGGTTGATGAAAAAAGCGGTGGCCATGAATGGCTGATTGAATTTAGAACGCCACCAAAAAATCTTAATTATTTCACCGAATTACTGGACAATGCCTTGAAATCCATCAATTCTGATTATGAAGCCAAACGGTATAAAAATATGACCTTGGCCCTGCCCATTATTAACTGCGGAAGAAAAGGACTGTTTTACGATTGGTTGAAACTGCAAGGAAAATTGGGCGGACAGCATAAAGTGCCTCGTTTGTCAAATTCAAGAAAATATTTGGAAGAGTTGTTAAAGCTGGCTGAAGCTGGTTAAATTTTACGTTCAATTACATAATTGACCATCATCAAAAGAGAATCTTTGTAGGGAGAATTTGGATAGGTTTCCAGCAATTCCAAGGCTTTGGACTGGTATTCCTTCATTTTTTCGGTGGCATATTCAATACCTCCTTTTTCTTTAACAAATGCAATAATTTCTTTCACGCGTTTTTTATCGTTGTGGTACTTTTTAACCGATTTAATCAACCAGTCGCGCTCCTCTTTGGTGCAGGTATTCAACACATAAATCAACGGCAAGGTCATTTTTTGCTCTTTTATATCGATTCCGGTAGGTTTTCCGATTTTTGCATCTGTATAATCAAATAAATCATCTTTAATTTGAAAAGCGATACCGATGCGTTCCCCAAATAACCGCATTTTCTCTATTTCTTCGGAAGGGCTTCCTACAGAAGCTGCCCCAATTCCGCAACAGGCAGCAATTAAGGTCGCCGTTTTTTGGCGAATAATTTCGAAATAAACTTCTTCGGTAATGTCGAGCCGGCGTGCTTTTTCAATTTGCAGCAGTTCCCCTTCGCTCATTTCCCTTACGGCCACCGAAATCAGTTTTAAAATATCAAAATCGTTGTTGTCAATAGAAAGCAATAGGCCTTTGGACAATAAAAAATCACCCACAAGTACCGCAATTTTATTTTTCCACAAGGCGTTTACAGAAAAGAAACCTCGGCGCTTGTTGCTTTCATCCACCACATCATCGTGCACCAATGTTGCCGTATGAATTAATTCAATAACAGAGGCGCCACGATAAGTACGTTCTTCAAACCTGCCTCCAGAAACCATTTTAGCCACTAAAAAAACAAACATCGGACGCATTTGTTTTCCTTTCCGTCTAACAATATATTGGGTAATCCTATTTAATAAAGGCACTTTTGTAGCCATGGATTCTTTGAACTTGCTTTCAAAGAGTTCCATTTCTTCAAGAATGGGTTGTTTTATTTGTTCTATAATTTTCATGTGCAGCACAAAAATAGCAGTTTATTTGTATCATTTTGCTGCATTGGGAATTATTTGTTAAAAAAAGGTAAAAGTTGGAAAAAAGGCACTAGGCAGTTGGCAGTTGGCAATGGGAAAAAAGCGTATAGTTTAGGCTTCTGGCAAAATAAGAAAGCAAGGAATAAAATCCGTATTTTTTGGCTGGTATTGACCCGTTTTTATTAATTTTAATTCCTTCACAAGCTTTTTTTACACACCCCTAACCCCTCTCTAGAGGGGAATTAATCTTGGTAAAATTATTGTTTAACCTATAATTTTAATGCCAACGTGCCGGCTGGCTCTTTGGGTTGCTACGTCGGCCATAATAATTGAAACTTCATTTCAGGAGATCCTGAAACAAGTTCAGGATGACAATTTCAATATTTTACCACGAAAAACATCATATGACGGGCTTCTTTGAGTAATAATTTAAACAAGTTTAAAATTTCTTTTCATAAAATTAAAAATCAAATTTCGAAATGAACGCAATAATAACTCCCCTCTAGAGAGGGGTTAGGGGTGTGTATTTTGAAATTCCATTCATGTTTCTGTTCATTTTCTTTACTCATCAATTTTATTATTTTTTAAAGGTACTCAGTAGCAGTTTTCAGTTATAAAAAAGAAAACAGTTTGAGCCTAAAAAACTTAAACGCAAAGAGCGCAAAGGTTTACGCAAAGAGCGCAAAATTAGAAAGTACGGTATTTAGTTCTCAGTATACAGTAGCAGTTTTCAGTTATAAAAAGAAAACAGTTTGAGCCATAAAACCTTAAACGCAAAGGGAGCAAAGTTTTACGCAAAGGGCGCAAAATTAGAAAGTACGGTATTTAGTTCTCAGTATACAGTAGCAGTTTTCAGTTATAAAAAGATAACAGTTTGAGTCATAAAAACTTAAACGCAAAGGGCGCAAAATTAGAAAGTAAGGTATTTAGATTTCAGTATACAGTAGCAGTTTTCAGAAAAAGGAAACCGGAAATGGTAAAAAAAAGAAAGCACGGATTACAAATCCGTGCTTTTTGATTGGTGTTGAATTGTTTTTATTGTTTTATCATGTTTTTTACACACCCCTAACCCCTCTCTAGAGGGGAATTTGATTCGTGGGTCTTTTACCTTTCAACTTTAGCCTTTATTTCACGTTGTGCTGAATATTGATGGATTCCACGTGAATGGCTTTAAATATTTCTTCCACAAATTCTTTGCTCAGTCCTTTTTCATCAGCGGCTTCTGTCATTGATGCCAAAATATCGGCCCATCTGCTACTTTGTAAAATAGCCACATTTTCACTGTGCTTCAACTTACCAATTTGTTCAGAGATTCCCATTCTGTCTTTCAACAAATCAATTAAATTACTGTCGAGCAAATCCAGTTCTTTACGGTACATATTCAATTTTCTTTGAAATTCTTCTTTGCTGCTGCTTTTCAAACGAATTTTTAAATCGGAGGTCATTTGAGCCAATTGCGCCGGAGTAATTTGTTGTTTGGCATCACTCCAGGCATTGTCTGGATCAATATGAGTTTCAATCATAAATCCGTCGTAATTTAAATCCAAAGCAGTTTGAGAAACATCCAACAGAATATCTCTTCTTCCACAAATATGAGAAGGGTCTATGATTAAAGGCAAATTAGGAAATTCTTTTTGCAGTTCAATCGCCAAATGCCATTTTGGTTTGTTGCGGTAATGCAAAGAATTGTAGGTTGAAAATCCACGGTGAATAACGCCCAGCTGGGAAATTCCGGCAGCTTGAAAACGTTCTACCGCACCCAGCCACAAAGGTAAATCTGGATTTACAGGATTTTTCACCAATACCGGTATGTCAACCCCTTTCAATGCATCAGCAATTTCCTGCACAACAAAAGGATTTACGGTTGTTCTGGCGCCAATCCACAAAATATCTATACCGTGTTTTAAGGCCAGTTCAACGTGATTTGCATTCCCCACTTCGGTAGTTACCAACATTCCTGTTTCTTCTTTCACGCGTTGTAACCAAGGCAATCCAATAGCACCAACACCTTCAAATCCACCCGGACGCGTTCTCGGTTTCCAAATCCCTGCGCGGTACACGTTGGCATCTGTATTTTTAAGCAAGTGCGCTGTTTTCATCACCTGATCTTCCGTTTCTGCACTACAAGGTCCCGCTATTACCAGGGGATGCGATAAATTCATATCGTCCAACCACTTTCTGTTTTCTTTCGTAATTTCCATTTTCGTTTCTGTTTTAACTATTTAATTCCGTTTAATATTGTTCTTATATAATTTGTATTGTTCATTGATTTATTTAATCCATCCTCATCATCGTTTTCGATCATCGTTTTGAATTCGTTCAGGTTTTTTATATATTCCTCTAAGGATCGAACGACATTTTCTTTATTCTCAAGAAAAATTGGCGTCCAGGTACTTGAAGCACTTTTTGCCAAACGCACGGTTGAAGCAAAACCTGTGCTTGCCATATCAAAAATATACTGTTCATTTTTTTCAATTTCCAGCACTGTTTTTCCAAGCATAAAGGAACTCACGTGCGACAAGTGCGAAACGTAGGCAATATGCCTGTCGTGTTCCACAGGGTTCATCAATTTTATGTGCATATTCAGTTTTTTAAAAAGACTGATTGACTTATCCAAAATCTTCCAATTGCACTTTTCTGTTTCGCATAGGATGGCTACTTTATTATCGAACAAGTCATAAATCGCCGCTTCCGGCCCTGAAAACTCCGTCCCTGCCAACGGGTGTGCTGCCACAAAATTTTTGCGGTTTGGGTGAGTTTGTATCGCTTTGCAAATTACATTTTTTACTGAACCCACATCAAAAACCAAGGTATCATCAGAAACAAGATCCAGTACCTTCAAAGTCACCTCCGAAATTTTATTTACCGGGACCGCAATAATCACCACCGATGCATCTGCAAGTTGAGAGAAATCAATTTCTTCCTCAATAATGCCAAGCGCCAATGCCTTTTTAATGTGCTCAGGATTCTGGTCAATTCCAACGACTTTATAGCCTTCTCTTTTCTTTAAATCAATTGCCAAAGAACCGCCTATCAACCCCAAACCAATCACCACTAATTTTTCCATATTTTAAATTTCTACGGTGGATAATCTGTTTAACACTTCTTTCAATACGGTTTCCGAAACACATAATGAAGCACGGATATAACCTTCTCCATTAGATCCGAAAATGTTTCCTGGGGTAATAAATACGTCGTTTTCATACAATAACTTATCGGTAAACTCCGTAGCATCTTTGCCTTTCGGCAGTTTTGCCCACACAAACAATCCTCCATAATTTTTATTATAGGTACAACCCAATGCATCAAAAATTTCCCGCACGGCTGCCTGTCTTTTTTTATAAATGTCATTTTGTTGCACAAACCAGTCTTCCGACAATTTTAAGGCTTCCACCGCGCCTTTCTGAATCCCGAAAAACATCCCCGAATCCATATTGCTTTTCACTTCTAAAATTGTTTTAATAATTTCGGCATTTCCCACCACCATACCAACGCGCCATCCGGCCATATTGAAAGTTTTACTCAGTGAATTCAGTTCAATGGCTACTTCTTTTGCGTTTTCCACTTCCAAAATACTGATCGGATTGTTGTTCAGCACAAAAGAATACGGATTGTCATTCACAATTAGAATATTATGCTTTTTTCCAAATGCAATCAGTTTTTCGAAAACTTCTTTGGAAGCCATCGCACCTGTTGGCATATGTGGATAATTTACCCACATTATTTTTACCATGGTTAAGTTCTGCTTTTCAATTTCAGCAAAATTGGGCAACCAGTTTGATTCCTGTTTTAAATCATAAAAAACAGGTTCTGCTTCCAGCAATCGGGTAACAGATTCATAAGTTGGATAACCCGGGTTAGGAATCAACACTTTATCCCCTGGGTTTAAAAAAGCCATAGAAATGTGCATAATTCCTTCTTTGGATCCCATCAACGGCAAAATTTCATTGGCTGGATTTAATGTCACCCTAAAATTGGTCTTGTAAAAGTTCGCAATACCTTCGCGCAATTCAGGAATGCCCTGATAACTTTGATACTGATGAGCCGTTGGAAGTTCCATCGCATTTTTTATGGCTTCCACCACGCTTAATGGAGGATTTAAATCGGGGCTTCCGATGGCCAGATTGATAATTGGTTTTCCTTCATTCCGTAAAGCAGCTACTTCTCGCAACTTTTTGGAAAAGTAGTATTCCTTTACCTCATTTAACCTGTTCGCTTTTTGTATCATTATCGTTTACTTTTACTGTATTCGCCCAATACTTTTAAGGCTTCTGTTTTTTCTTTCACTTCTTTAATGGCGTGATAATAATCGGCATAGTTGTCAAAAATTAAATCGGCAAAAAACGCATATTTCCAAGGCGTTTCAATAACGGGCATTGATTGTATTTTGGAAAGATTTAAATTGTGCTTTGCCAATATGGTCAATACCTGAGCCAAACTTCCAGTTTCATGGCTAACCGTAAACTTTATGGATGCTTTATCTGCTGAAACACTTTTTTTACTTTCCGTGTTTGTCAAAATAAAAAACCGAGTAGAATTTTCTTTAATTGTCTGTATTTCTGGCGCAATAATTTGCAAATCATAAATTTCCGCAGCAAGCGTACTGGCAATTGCAGCAACACCCGGGAGCTTATTGTCCTGAATTCTTTTTGCAACCGCAGCGGTATCTGTATCCTCAATTAATTTAATGTTTGGGAAATCGTTAAAAAATTTATGGCATTGCAATAAAGCCATTGGGTGAGAATACACCTCTTTAATGTCTTCCATTTTTTGGCCATCCAAGGCCATCAAATTGTGGTGAATTGGCAAATAATACTCTCCGCAAATGGTTAAATTATGATCATCTATCAATGCATAATTTGGTAAAATGGCGCCGGCTATTGAATTTTCTATGGCCATCACAATCACCTCTGCCTTTTTATTGAGCAATAAATTGGGCATTTCGCCAAACGACATACACTCGACCAGATTTATATTTTTTCCAAAATATTCCTCCGCCACTATGTGGTGAAATGATCCTTTTATTCCTTGTATTGCTACTTTCATCACCTGTTATTTGTTTTTTACTTTGTCCTCTGAAATGCACATTGCATCATTTTTGGTCAAAAAAAAAGCCTCGAAATTTTTCGAGACCCTTATTATTTATTTTTGTTAAAATAACACATACGAAGCCTCATCTCTTATTGCTAAAATAAAAGTAAAAATAGAAGCTGTTCCAAGTGTTATTTGTCATCATTATTGTTTTGTAAGGCGCAAATCTAATTAATAAATTTAAAAGAGCACTATTTTTTTGGTTAAAAAAAATAACAATTACCAAAATCTCAATAAAATTGGCCTATAAATGGCATATTCATAATTTCGATATTTAAAATAAGGCTTATTATGCATTTTGTGCCTTTCTGTTATGAGAATAATTTAAGAAAAAGAAGAAAGATTATAGATGTATGAAATTAGTTTAGTTTGTATGAAACCATAACCCCCACCCTGTAAGGAAGCCATTCCCCACTTTTGTTGTAGCCTTCTGCACTTTCATAACGAGTGTCTGTTCCTATATAATATCCTTTATAATATCCCTGGCTATTTCCGCCCCCTAAAAAGAAATCCAGCAGAAATTGGTCGCTAATTTTTTGCTGATAGCCAACAGTGGCTCCCATGACATAACCATAGCCTTTTTCATACAGATTTGAATTCAAATAATTCCACTTTTGAAAATTAAAAAGTGTCAGTCCAACATGTGCCCCCACATAAA
>CAMDPE010000103.1 GCA_945903795.1 Lutibacter flavus
ATTTAACATTCACGATACAGAACATTTCTTGGAAAATTCTGAATTACAGGAAGATACATTTATGGCATTGTGTTCCTTGAACAAATGGGTTTTAAGAAAAGAGATTGGAAGAAAAGTTGGAAAAAAAATCAACGGTATCGAAATTACTGAGTCAGGCATATTGGCCGCTGCACATTTAGCAGGAACCGGAAACATAAAGGAATATTTAAGAACTAACGGTAAATATCGATTTAAAGATGCTTTTGGCTCTTCAATGCAACATTACCTTAAAAAATTCGGAGGCTATGACACTTCAATAGTTGAAGCCAATAAAAATCCAAAAGTACTATAGTTAAATCCATTTTAAAGATTAAAAAAAGGCCTAAATCATTTATTTAGGCCTTTTTTTAATCTTTATGAATAATGAAAATGGTGGGTCTTTTCTGCAAATCTGGATGTTCATTTTTCCAATCTTTGATTTCCAAAGTTTTAATATATTCTTCTGCTAAAGTTATATCACAGGCAACGCAAAGTTTTGTTGATGAATTCAAAGTGCTTTTTAAATCGATAAATAACTTTTCATTTCTGTAGGGTGTTTCAATAAAAATTTGTGACTGATTTTTATCTTTCGACAATTTTTCCAAACTTTTAATGGCTTCTTTTCTTTCTGAAGCTTCAATGGGTAAATAGCCATTAAACGCAAAATTTTGACCGTTAAAACCCGATGCCATCATCGCTAAAATTATAGACGATGGTCCTACCAAAGGAATTACTCTAATATTTTTTTGATGTGCCATTTTAACAATTTCAGCACCTGGATCAGCAATTGCTGGAACCCCTGCTTCCGAAAGCAGACCTACTGATATTCCTTTAGCACACACATCCAAATAAGTGCTAACTTCCATTTGATCAGCATATTTATCCAAACTAAAAATTGTCAAGGAAGGTTGTGATTTTTCCGCAGCAATTCTTTTGATAAATTTGCGGGCTGTTTTTTCATTTTCAACTATAAAATAATCGAGTTTTTCAATCACTTCTTTAACCAATACCGGAAGAACTTCCATAGGCTCATTGTCTCCTAAAGTTGTTGGTATTAAATATAAAAAACCTTTTTTATTGTCCATCTGGAATTATTTTTTTTGCAATGATGTCGCAAGCTTCATCCAGCATTTTATATACATTTTTAAATCCAAAATCTCCACCAGTGTAAGGATCTGGAACATCTAAATTTTCATTTGGAAAAACCTCATTCAAAATCATATTAACCTTCTTAATGTCCTCCTCATTTCTTGCCATACCAATAACATCTCGATAATTCACATTATCCATCACATAAATTAGGTCAAATTTATCAAAATCCTTTACGGTAAATTTTCTGGCACGTTGGTCGGTTATATCGATACCGTTAATTTTTGCGATATTTATGGAACGATTATCTGGTTTTTGATCTATATGGTAGGAACCGGTACCGGCAGAATCTATCAATACATTAGCCCTAAAAAGTTTGGATTTTAAAATTCCTTCTGCTAAAGGTGATCGGCAAATATTGCCGAGACAGACCATCAGTATTTTAGTCATTTTAGTTTGTTAAAAGGTGAGTTTTTTGGTAATATCATCCACATACTTTCTAAATTGCTTATCGGTTTCTGTTAAGTTATCAACAGTTTTACAAGCATGAAGTACTGTGGCGTGATCTCTTTTCCCGATTTGGGAACCAATGCTGGCCAATGAAGCTTTTGTCATTCTCTTGGCAAAATACATTGCCAACTGGCGCGCCTGAACAATGTGTCGCTTACGTGTTTTTGATTGTAAAGTGGCCACATCCAATTCAAAATAGTGTGATACAATTTTTTGAATATATTCAATGGATACTTCACGTTTGGTGTTTTTTACAAATTTATCAACAATTTGTTTTGTTAAAGCTAGCGTAAATTCCTTTCTGTTAAATGAGGCTTGTGCTATTAGAGAAATTAAAACGCCTTCTAACTCCCTAACATTTGATTTTATATTTTTTGCAATATATTCAACAATTTCAAAAGGCATTTCTACACCATCTCTATATAATTTATTTTGCAAAATTAGTACACGTGTTTCATAATCTGGAGCCTGAAGTTCAGCTGACAATCCCCACTTAAAACGGGAAAGCAAGCGTTGTTCAATATCCTGCATATCAACAGGTGCTTTATCGGAAGTCAATATTACTTGTTTTCCGTTTTGGTGCAAATGGTTGAAAATATGAAAAAACACATCTTGTGTACCGGTTTTGCCTGATAAAAACTGAACATCATCAATCAATAAAACATCAATCATTTGGTAGAAATGAATAAAATCATTTCTTGAATTACCTTTTACGGAATCTATATATTGCTGCGTAAATTTCTCTGAAGAAATGTACAGCACAATTTTATCGGGATATTTGTCTTTAATTTCAACACCTATGGCGTGCGCCAAATGTGTTTTGCCCAAGCCTACACCACCATAAATCAACAATGGATTGAAAGAGGTGCCTCCAGGTTTATTAGAAACCGCCATACTTGCTGAACGTGCCAACCTGTTTGAATCTCCTTCAATAAAATTTTCGAAACTATAATTTGGATTTAACTGTGATTCAATTTTAACTTTTTGAATTCCAGGAATGATAAATGGATTTTTTAATTCACGCTTATTAACATCTATTGGGAAAGCAATTCCCTGCGGAACCATCGGATTTCTGTTGGAGCTTGGAATTTTTACTGTATGCGGATTATTGCTACTATAATTATTCTCCATTCGAACATCATAAATCAACTTTGCGTCTTCTCCCAATTGTTTTACCAAAGCAACCCTCAACAACTTAATATAGTGCTCTTCCAACCACTCGTAAAAAAATTTGCTAGGTACCTGAATTGTAAGTGCTTCACCAGATAATTTAACCGGTTTGATTGGCTCAAACCAAGTTTTGTATGCTTGTGGTTTAATGTTGTCCTGAATAAAAGACAAACACTCTTCCCAAACTGATGATGCAGTTTTAATCATTTTTAATACAATAGTATTTCAAGTTATATATTAGTTGACTCCCTTAAAGTATTATTTAGGGGACTTTTTTGGCTTTACAAAAATGTGAATAAATTTTAGCATAAAAAAATAAAATCGCTATTGATTCTTATTTTTTTTTTTTCGTAACATGAAGTCATTAAAATAAAAATAAAATGAGTTACGATAAAATTCAATTTAGAGTGCGATATGGAGAAACTGATCAGATGGGTTTTGTTTACTATGGAAACTATGCCCAATATTTTGAAATGGGCCGTACGGAATGGCTTCGAAAATTAGGGATAACCTATAAAAAAATGGAAGAAGATGGCATTATGCTGCCAGTGATGAATTTAAATATAAACTATTTAAAGCCAGCAAAATATGATGATTTGCTCACTTTAAAAACAATATTAACCAAACTTCCTTCAGCAAAAATTGAGTTTTCGTATGAAGTATTCAATGAAGAAAATGAACTGTTGACAACAGCACATACCACCTTGGTTTTTGTGAATATGAAAACCAACAAACCAACCCGGGCACCCGAATATGTGTTGAAAAAATTGAGGGATATTAGCGCTTGATTTCCTGAATTTTAAGGCAGCGCAAATCATTGAATAATTGAACAATTTTAGCCACATTTTTTTTACGGACTTCAATTAAAAAGGAACAGTTTAAATTCATTTTTTGATCTAAAATTTCGAGATTGTTTTCTTTAATAATTCGCATCACTTTATCCATATCCTGATATTCAAAAATAAGCTGAAAAGAAACATTAACGGTCTTATCAACAATTATAGCTTCATCCAAAATTAATTTCGCCGTGGTTTTATAAGCATTTATGAGTCCGCCAACGCCCAATTTAGTTCCTCCAAAATAACGAACTACCACAATCAATATATTAGTAAGGTCTTTTGACAATATTTGTCCGTAAATGGGATTTCCTGCCGAATTGTTTGGTTCTCCATCATCATTCACCCGATAGCTTTTCTCTTCAACACCCAATTGCCAGGCGTAACACCAATGCCTTGCCGCATGGTGCTTTTTCTTTAATTCTTCAATGTGCATTTTAACGTCATCCTCTTTTACTATAGGAAAAACATAGCCAATAAATTTGCTACCCTTATCTTTAAAAAGTGCATCTCCCTGAGCTATTTCTATGGTTTTATATGTGTCTATCTCTGAAATACCGTTAGTGTTTTAAATCACAAATATATCAAAAGCAAATTCCTAAATTTCCATTTTAATTTTAATATATTTGAAAATCAAATTAAAATCCATGAAAAAAACTGCATCCCTATTGCTTATAACAATCGTATTAATGTCTTGTGATGTTGATACGGCCAAAAAAGAAACTGAAACTGTGCGAGAAACAAATTCCTTCGCCATCGTTATCCACGGAGGCGCAGGTGGCATTAAAAGAGAATATTTTACCCAGGAACAACAAGATGCTTATGCCGAAAAACTACAGGAAGCGCTTGATGCAGGCTATGCTGTTTTGGAAAAAGGCGGAATTTCGTTGGATGCCGTTCAGGCGGCCATTAATGTGTTGGAAGATTCTCCTTTATTTAATGCAGGAAAAGGCTCGGTATATAACAGTGAAGGAAATCAGGAAATGGATGCGGCAATTATGGATGGAAAAACATTAAAAGCAGGCGCCGTCGCCGGAGTTAACCATATAAAAAATCCAATTTTGGCTGCCCGCATGGTGATGGACAGTTCTGAACACGTCATGCTTTCAGGCAAAGGTGCTGAAATTATGGCCGAAAAATTTGGCATTGAAATGGTGGACAGTGCGTACTTTTTTACTGAAAAAAGGCTAAATCAACTGCGCGAAATTCAAGGGCAAGAAAAAACACAATTGGATCACACCGCATATTTGATTAAAAATGAATTGATTGACGACCATAAATTTGGAACGGTCGGCGCTGTTGCGATTGATAAAAATGGAAATATTGCTGCAGGAACTTCTACAGGAGGAATGACAAATAAAAAATATGGAAGAATTGGAGATGTTCCAATTGTTGGTGCAGGAACTTATGCTAACAATTTAACCTGCGGTATTTCTTGCACGGGAACCGGCGAATATTTTATGAGAACCGTGGCAGGCCATGAGGTTTCGAGTTTGATAAAATACAAAAAGTTAACGCCGAAAGAAGCTTTGCATGAAGTGCTCTTTAACCAAATTGGTCCACTTGGCGGCGAAGGAGGCATCATTTTATTGGATAAAAACGGTGATGTTCACTGGGATTTTAACTCAACGGGAATGTTCAGGGGTTTTAAAAAATCGAGCGGAGAATCCAAAATTGAAATGTTTGAGAAACCTGAATAATTAATAATTCACATAAATTTTTAAAGCGTCATCTGAAATTTTCTGAATTTCATTCGGCGCTTTTTTCAATTCAGGTGCTTTGAGTCCGTTTTCGAATTTTTTGTTTCCGACAAAAATGAAGGCTTCATCCCATAAATTTTCAGTTATAAAAGTTTTAAGGGTTTGTGCACCACCTTCAATAAGTACCGATTGAATTTCATGTGCATACAAAACGGCACAAATTTGTTCCGCAAGGTTTTTGCTGAAATCCATTAGTTCAAAACAGGTGTTTTCGTTTACACTTTTAATGGGTGCTTTTTCAGTGATAACAATCGTTTTTACGCTTCCGTCGTAGAAATTATAATGAAAAGGAATTTTTAAGGATCGATCCAACACAATCCGAACCGGATTCAATCCAAACCAATTTCTTGCGTTTAATTTCGGATTGTCATTCAAGGCCGTATTGGTTCCCACCAAAATTGCCTGTTCTTCGGCACGCATTTTATGAACCAGTTGCTGCGAATAAACGTTCGAGATCCAGTTTGGGGAATTTTCCGAATTTTCATCGCGTAATTTATCTATAAATCCGTCTTGCGTTTCGGCCCATTTCAATATGATAAACGGTCTTTTTTTGTTGTGAAACGTAAAAAAGCGCTTGTTCAATTTCAAACATTCTTGTTCCAAAACGCCAACAATTACCTCACAGCCATTGTTTTGTAAATGCAAAATCCCTTTTCCGCTCACTTTACTGTTGGCATCAACGCTGCCAATAACCACTTTTTTGATACCGTTTTCCACAATTAAATTGGCGCAGGGCGGTGTTTTTCCGTAATGAGAACAGGGCTCAAGATTCACATAAATGATTGCCTTTTTTAATAAGGATTTGTCTTTTACGGAATTGATGGCATTTACTTCCGCATGCGGTTCGCCCGCTTTTTGGTGCCAGCCCTCTCCTATTATTTTATCGTTTAAAACAATGACGCTGCCAACCAGCGGATTGGGATAGGTAGCGCCCAAGCCATTTTTCGCCAGTTCAATGCAGCGATTTATATATTTTTCGTGTATATTCACCCCACAAAAATAACACATTAAAATGACTCATAACAACTTTAAAATCAGAGAAATTCAACTGAAGGACAATCCGAAAATAGCCAAAGTAATCCGTAAAATTTTGATTGAATTTGGTGTTCCGAAAGTTGGAACTGCTTATGCCGATAAAATTTTGGATACGTTGTATGAAGCTTATGACACAGAAAATGCCATTTATTATGTGATTGAAAAAGAAGGCGAAATTTTTGGCGGAGCCGGCATAAAACAACTGGACAATTATGAAGGGAATGTTTGTGAGTTGCAAAAAATGTATTTTTTGCCTGACGCAAGAGGCATTGGGATGGGAAGCAAAATGATGGAAACCTGTCTGCAAAAAGCCAAAGAATTCGGTTTTGAACAGTGTTATTTGGAAACCTTGCCGTATATGGAAGATGCCAGAAAATTATACCGAAAAGCCGGATTTAAAGATTTGGATGCGCCGATGGGCGACACCGGACATTATTCCTGTAATTTGTGGATGTTAAAAGAATTGTAATGCTGGTCCAGGATTTTAAACGTCATTTCTTTTCAGAACTCTCTAATTTATATCCTGAAACTGAAATTCAGTCATTTTTTACGATATTGATTGAATTTAAATTGCATTTATCTCGGATTCAATTGGCGCTGGAACACAATTTTGAATTAGACAACGACGATTTTGAATTTCTGCAAAACGCTTTATTGAAATTAAAAAATCAAATTCCCATTCAATATATTGTTGGTGAAACTGCCTTTTACGGATTGATGTTTAAAGTGGATAAAAACGTATTGATTCCCAGGCCGGAAACAGAAGAATTGGTGGAATGGATTTTCAGAAATCACAAAAAAAACGAATCTCTTAAAATTTTGGATGTAGGAACCGGAAGTGGTTGCATAGCCATTTCATTGGCCAAAAACCTGCCAAATACAGAAGTTTTTGCTTTAGATATTTCTGCGGAAGCCTTAAATATTGCCAAAAACAACGCAGCAATGAACCAAGTGAAAGTTGATTTTATACTGGCCGACATTTTAAAAATTGAAAAGTTAGCAACTAATTTCGATATTATCGTCAGCAATCCGCCTTATGTTCGTGAATTGGAAAAATCGCAGATGCAACAAAACGTTTTGTCCAACGAACCACATATTGCCTTGTTTGTGAAAGATGAAAATCCGCTCTTGTTTTATGATAAAATTGCAGAACTGGCCAAAAAGCATCTGACGGAAAATGGCGTTTTGTATTTTGAAATCAATCAATATTTAGGGCCGGAAACTGTTGATTTGCTAAAAACAAAAGGATTTAAGAATATTGAACTGAAAAAAGACATCTACGGCGTTGACAGAATGGTGAAATGTTTGAAATTTTGAAGTGGTATAAGTCAGTAATTCAATAAAGCAGGTTTTAAAAAGCTAAACACAAGGAACACAATTGACTAAAATCTTCTTTGTTCAACTTGGTGACTCTCCAAGAAACTGGGTGTAATTAAAAGATATTGTTACACAGAGATTCACAAAGAAAAACACAAAGATTCACAAAGTTTTAGATTATACTAAATAGATTGTTGCGTATTCTCTATTTTAACCGCAAGGAACGCGAAGAAAAAAGCGCAAAGAACGCAAGGAAAAATACTTAGCAGTATTTAAAATTAGCCTCCATTTTAAATTATTCATTCTTAATTTATTGAATTTGCGTTAGTGATTGCAGTGAAAATCCTTTTTTGAGGTTTTTCTCCGAAAAAAAGATTGGAACGAAAAGCACGACCGCTTTTTCAGCGGGAACGCCAAAATATTATTTATCTTTGTCAAATGCGAATAGATATCATTACCGTTTCTCCTGAACTGATTAAAAGTCCGTTTGAATATTCGATTATTAAACGTGCCATCGATAAAAATTTGGTGGAAGTTCATTTTCATGATTTAAGGAAATATGCCTTGAATGACTACGGAAAAATTGATGATTACCAGTTTGGCGGTGGCGCGGGAATGGTTTTGATGATTGAACCGATTGACAAATGCATTTCGGAGTTGAAAGCGGAACGCGATTATGACGAAATTATTTACCTGACGCCGGATGCGCCGACTTTAAACCAGCAAATGGCAAATACGCTTTCCTTGGCTGAAAATATATTGATTTTGTGCGGACATTATAAAGGTGTGGATCAGCGCGTTCGGGAATTGTTGATTACCAAAGAAATTTCTATAGGAGATTACGTTTTGAGCGGCGGGGAATTGGGTGCGGCTGTTTTATGCGACACCATTATAAGACTCATTCCGGGCGTTTTAGGTGATGAATCATCTGCCTTGACCGATTCTTTCCAGGACAATTTGCTTTCGCCTCCGGTTTACACGCGACCATCGGAATATAAAGGGCTTGAAGTGCCAAAAATTCTGTTGTCGGGCAATTTTCCAAAGATAGACGAATGGCGAAACGAACAAGCAATGGAAAGAACAAAAAAAATAAGGCCAGATTTGTTGGAAGACTGATCTTTTTTATTAAATTTGCACACTCAAAATTAACCTCTGACGAAAATCGTGAATGTTGGTCATTGAAAAACCCATTAAAAAATTAACAATGGAAGATTTAGTAAAATTTGTACAAGACAAATTTGTAACTGCAAATGAGTTGCCAGAATTTCAGGCAGGAGATACTATCACAGTATACTACGAAATTCGAGAAGGCGAAAAAAAACGTACCCAGCATTTTAGAGGTACTGTAATTCAACGAAGAGGCGCAGGAGCTTCTGAAACATTTACTATCAGAAAAATGTCAGGAACTGTTGGTGTTGAACGTATTTTTCCATTAAACTTACCAGCAATTGAAAAAATTGAAGTAAACAAACAAGGTAGCGTACGTAGAGCACGTATTTTCTACTTTAGAGGTTTAACAGGTAAAAAAGCAAGAATTAAAGAAAAAAGACGTTAGTCCACTTTCCTTAAAAAAATATAAAACCCGTTTTGAAATTTCAAAACGGGTTTTTTGGTTATTAACATTTGTTAATAAGTTGGGTTCATATCTTGTTGAAAACAAAAGCGTTATAAATTTGGAAAAATGAATTTTAGGTGTTTATTTTACAAAAGGAATTAGCAGGAGCGCTTAACATAAACCTTAGAATGCAAATTTTAAAGTTGAACCAAAAAAACTCGATGCAAACTTCCTTATGTTCTTGAACATAGTTTTTAAAACCACACTTTAACAAGTAATGTGCCCAGTATTTAGCATGAATAACAGGAACATGGTTTTAAAAGCACTTTTTAAAACAGCATCTTAAAATGAGTAGTTTTTAGGAATTACAACAAAGTTTTAGCGTCTGTTTTAAAAGAAACGTCTAATTTAATAAGAACTTGATTCGTAAGAAAACAGGTTACAGTAAAAAATTAAAGTGTAGGTTATTCTTCAAGGAGAATAGCGAAAACAATTAAATCTTTAACTGATAACTTATTAAAAAAAGTGTTTCAGCAAACAGCCATAATACTGAGCAATCACTATTATGGCTTTTGTTTTTTACTATTGCAATTTTTACAAAAATTACCTGCCTTTTTTAGATTAAACACAAAATTACACCTTTATTTATAACGTTTTCGAGGGCAATTTTTCCCTTAATATTCGCTATATTTGCACAACGTTAATCGAAATTAATTTACCCTGCTATAATTTCTTTATTATTGGTAATTATAGTTTTTAAATCACAAAAAATTATGAGCAAAACACCTAAAATAATTTATACTAAAACTGATGAAGCGCCAGCTTTGGCTACCTATTCATTTTTGCCAATTGTTGAAGCATTCACAAAACCGGCTGGTATTGAAGTTGAAACCAAAGACATTTCTTTGGCGAGCCGAATTTTAGCTTTATTCCCGGAATTTTTAACACCAGCACAACGCGTTCCAGATACCTTGACTGAATTAAGTGAGTTGGTAAAAAAACCTGAGGCAAACATTATAAAATTACCAAACGTTTCTGCTTCAGAACCACAATTAAAAGCAGCCATTAAGGAATTGCAAACATTGGGTTACACAATTCCAAATTATCCCGATGAAGCCAAAACGGTTGAAGAAAAAGACATACAACTAAGATACAATAAAGCAAAAGGCTCCTCCGTA
>CAMDPE010000104.1 GCA_945903795.1 Lutibacter flavus
ATGACCAGGTGCGATTTGATATGATTTTTCAAATTCTGGCACCGGAAATTGAAATTATCACGCCCATACGGGATTTAAAATTGTCGCGACAGGAAGAAATAGAATTCCTGAAACAACAAGGCGTTGACTATTCCTGGGAAAAGGCAAAATATTCCATCAATAAAGGAATTTGGGGCACAAGTGTTGGCGGTGTGGAAACATTAACATCCAACAAAGCATTGCCTGAAAGCGCTTATCCGAGCCCATTGGAAAAAACGGAGCCACTTGATGTGACACTTCATTTTGAAAAAGGGGAATTGGTGGGGATGAATGATGAAATGGATTCTTCGGTAAATACCATTTTGAAATTGGAAGCCATCGCTTCAAAATACGCTATTGGCAGGGACATTCACGTGGGCGACACCATTATTGGTATTAAAGGAAGGGTTGGTTTTGAAGCGGCCGCTGCCTTAATCACCATAAAAGCGCATCACACCCTGGAAAAACATGTATTGTCCAAGTGGCAGCAATACTGGAAGGAGCAATTGGGAAATTGGTACGGAATGTTGTTGCATGAAGGCCAGTATTTTGATCCGGTAATGCGAAATATTGAAGCTTTTTTAACCGATTCGCAACAAACCGTTTCGGGAGAAGTTTTTGTAACTTTAAAACCGTATCATTTCAATATCAATGGCATTGAATCTAAACACGATTTAATGAAATCGAAATTCGGGGTGTATGGAGAAATCAATAAAGACTGGACGGCAGATGATGCCAAAGGATTTATTAAAATAGTGGGCAATGCCACAAAAATTTATCACAGCGTAAATTCAGAATTATGATTAAAGTCGGAATTATTGGTGGCGCGGGTTATACCGCAGGGGAATTGATCAGGTTGTTGGTGAACCATTCCGAAGTGGAACTGGATTTTGTGTACAGCACTTCAAATGCCGGCAATGATATATATGCGGTTCATCAGGATTTATTGGGTTCGGTGGATATGAAATTTACGGATAAGGTTAATGAGAATGTTGACATCTTGTTTTTATGTCTGGGCCACGGAAATTCTAAAAAGTTTTTGGAACAGCATCAGTTTTCAAAATACACAAAAATCATTGATTTAAGTAACGATTTTAGGTTGGAAAACGATGCCGTTTTTCAGGGAAATGAATTTGTTTACGGTTTGCCTGAACTTCAAAAAGAAAAGATTAAATCGGCCAAATACATTGCAAATCCGGGCTGTTTTGCAACTGCCATCCAATTGGCATTATTGCCTTTGGCTAAGCATCATTTGCTTACCGATGCTGTGCATATCAACGCAACAACCGGATCAACAGGTGCCGGAGTTTCGCAAAGTGAAACAACGCATTTTAGCTGGCGCGACAATAATTTTTCGATTTACAAAGCCTTTACGCACCAGCATTTGGGTGAAATTGGTGAAAGCTTGCTGCAATTACAGTCCAATTTTTCGGAGGAATTATTTTTTATTCCGAACCGGGGAAATTTCAGCAGGGGAATTTTTGCTTCAACCTATTTAAAGTTTGAAGGAACTGTTGAAAAGGCCTTTGAATTGTACGAAGATTTCTATAAAGAGGCACCTTTTACGCATATTTCAAAAGTGCCCATTCATTTAAAACAAGTGGTGAACACCAACAATTGTTTTATTCATTTGGAAAAACACAATAACACGCTGTTGATTACTTCGGTGATCGACAATTTAATAAAAGGGGCATCAGGACAGGCCATTCAAAATATGAATTTAATGCTTGGATTTAAAGAATCGGAAGGGTTGAATTTAAAAGCATCCGCATTTTAAAAATTTAAAAAATGAACCGAGCAAAGAAAAAGTTTCTATTTTAGAGAAATCACAATTTGCGAACACATTTGACCACATAAATAAAATAAAAACGAACAAATGAAAATAGCAATTATTGGCGCAGGAAATTTAGGATATTCCATAGCAATCGGGATTTTAACCCAAAAAGATTTCAAAGTAAAGAATTTGTATTTAACAAAAAGAGATATTTCTTCTTTAAGTTCCTGGGAAAAACTGCCGAATATTAAAATTTCTACAGACAATAAAAAAGCGGTGCGTTCTTCAGATATTATCATCATTGCGGTGCAGCCTAAACAGTTACAAACCGTATTGGAAGAAATAAAAGACGTCGTAAATCCGAAAAAACACACCATTATTTCAACAGTAACCGGCAGAAAAATTGCCGAACTTGAAAGTTTTTTGGGTTCAGAAACCCCAATCATCAGGGCAATGCCTAATACGGCAATTTCTGTTGGGAAATCTATGACTTGCATAAGTGCAAACCCTAAAGGAATGGAAAATATTGAATTGGCTAAAACCATTTTTAATTCATTGGGAAAAACACTTTGTATTGAAGAAAAACTCATGCAATCAGCCACAGTGATTTGTGCCAGCGGCATCGCATTTTGGATGCGGTTGATCCGTGCAACATCGCAAGGCGCCATTCAGTTGGGTTTTGATGCCAAAGAAGCGCAGGAATTGGCGATGCACACCTGTTTGGGAGCGGCGAGTTTGTTGATACAATCTGGCAACCATCCCGAGCAGGAAATAGACAAGGTGACTACACCAAGCGGCTGCACCATTGAAGGATTGAATGAAATGGAGCATCAGGGATTGAGTTCATCATTAATAAAAGGACTGATCACCTCGTTTGAAAAAATAAATCAGATTTAAATCATAAAAAATGGAATTATTTGATGTTTATCCGCTCTACAACGTAACGCCCGTAAAGGCGGAAGGCGTTTATGTGTGGGATGAAAACGACACAAAATATCTGGATTTCTACGGCGGGCACGGCGTTATTTCTATCGGACATTCACATCCCTATTACGTGAAATCGCTGAGTGAACAACTGACCAAGATTGGCTTTTATTCCAACTCAATCGTTAATCCGCTCCAACAGGAATTGGCCCATAAACTGGGAAAATTGTCAGGTTGCGAAAATTATAACTTGTTTTTGTGCAATTCGGGCGCCGAAGCAAATGAAAATGCCCTAAAAATGGCTTCATTTGAAACCGGGAAAAGCAGAATCATTTCCTTCGATAACGCGTTTCACGGAAGAACATCGGCTGCGGTGGTGGTCACCGATAATCCATCGATTAACGCCCCCTTAAATCTGCAGCAAAAAGTGACTTTTTTGCCTTTGAATGACATTGAAATGGTCATTCATGAAATTGGAAAAGGCGATGTGGCTGCGGTGATTATTGAAGGAATTCAGGGTGTTGGCGGTTTGGATGAAGGAACTACGGAGTTTTTTCAACAACTTCAGGAAATATGCAATAAAAACAATGTGCTGTTAATTTTGGATGAAGTGCAGTCGGGTTACGGCAGAAGCGGAAAATTTTTCGCATTTCAGCACCACAACATTCAGCCGGATATCATTACGACGGCAAAAGGAATGGGGAACGGATTTCCTATTGGCGGTGTGTTGATTGCCGATAAAATCAAAGCGAAATACGGCATGCTGGGAACCACGTTTGGCGGAAATCACTTGGCTTGTGCCGCAGGAATTTCGGTGCTTGATGTGATGGAAAAAGAGCATTTGATGCAAAATGTACAGGAAGTTTATGCTTATTTTCTTCAGGAAATTGCAACGGTTCCAAAAATTAAAAAAGTGAAGGGAAAAGGATTGATGCTGGGCGTGGAATTCGATTTTGAAGTGGGCGAGTTGCGAAAAAAACTCATTTTCGACCAGCATATTTTTACCGGCGGCTCAAACAATAAAAATTTGTTGCGGATTTTGCCGCCTTTAAATGCTAAAAAGGAGCACGTCGATATATTTATAAACGCATTGAAAGAAATTTTAGGATGAACATTTCACTGACTTCACAACAAAAAAATGCGGTTTTGCTTTCTATGTCAAAATTGATTGCAGCTGAAAAATCGGCATTACTGGAAGCTAATAAAGCAGATGTTGCGCAATTTCAAGGCGACGATTTGGCGATGCAGGAGCGTTTAAAAGTTGATGAAGAAAAAATTAAGGAAATGATTTTATCCTTGGAGCAATTGGTGGCGGATATTGATCCGGTTTGGAAGGAATTGTACCATTTTACGCACGAAAACGGATTAAAAATTACCAATAAAACAGCGCCTTTCGGTACGATATTGATTATTTATGAATCAAGGCCTGATGTCACTGTTGAAGCAGCAGGAATTGCATTTAAATCGGGGAATAAAATCTTGTTGAAAGGTGGAAAGGAGTCGGTAAATTCAAATATGAAAATAGTGGATTTGTGGCACAAAGCTTTGACTGAAAACAATATTTCAACAAATTGGGTGAAATATCTGAATTACAACAGAGCCGAAACGCAGGAATTTTTGCAGCATCCCACACAAAAAGTGGATTTGATTGTGCCGCGTGGCGGTGAAAATTTGATCGCTTTTGTGAAACAATACGCCACTTGTCCGGTCATTGTAAGCGGACGCGGCAATAATTTTATTTATGTGGATGCGGAAGCTGATGCAGAATTGGCGATCAAAGTAATTCTCAACGCAAAAACCACAAAAATATCGGCCTGCAATGCGGCGGATAAAGTGTTGATCAATTCAAATTTGCCAAATAGGGAAGCGTTCATTAAAAAACTGATTGGCAAATTAACAGCATTCAACGTCGAGATTTTAGGCGATGTCGCATTGTCAACTTTTGAAAATGTAACCGCTTTTTCAGCTGAATCCGTTTGGTTTGAAGAATTTTTGGACTATAAAATTGTCTTGGGAAGCGTAAATTCATCCGAAGAAGCCATTGAGAAAATTAATAAATATGGCGGTGGGCATTCCGCAGTGATTATGACTAAAAATGACGAGGCAGCGCAAAAATTTATGGAATCGGTCGATTCGGCGGCGGTTTATCAAAATGCCTCAACGCGATTTACCGATGGCGGCCAGTTTGGATTGGGTGGAGAATTGGCAATAAGCACCGATAAATTGCATCACAGAGGTCCGATGGGACTGCAACATTTAGTGACTAACAAGTGGTATATATATGGAAATGGGCAAATCAGGTAAAAAAAGAATATTGTTAAAAATTGGCACAAATGTGCTGACCAAAGAGACCGACAACATCTCCAGGGGCAAAATTGAAGACATTGCAAAACAAATTGCCAGTTTAAAAGACGATTATGAGTTTGTGATTGTGAGTTCAGGCGCCATTGCCGTTGCCAGACAATTTGTGAAACTGGAAAGCAACGGAAAGAAAATAAACGTAAAACAAGCTTTGGCATCCATCGGTCAGCCGCATTTAATGCGGATTTATCAGGAATGTTTCAGGGAATTGGGATTGTTGACTTCCCAATGTTTGTTATCTTATTCTGATTTTGAAAAAGAGCAGTCTACCGTAAACATCGTAAACACCATCAATGTATTGGTTGAAAACAGTTACATTCCCATTATCAATGAAAACGACACGGTTGCCACTGATGAAATTAAATTTGGAGACAACGATAAATTGTCGGCCTTAACAGCGGCGCTTTTAAACGTTGATTTATTGATAATTGCCACCAACACCAACGGAATTTACACAAAGGAATCGATGCACAATCACCACGAAAAAACGATTTTGGAAACTTCTGACATTCAATCACTGAAAAACGAAGCCGAAAAAACAATCTCTTCAGGTGGAACTGGCGGAATGATTTCAAAAATTGAGGCGGCTGAAATCGCCCAAAATGCAAATATTGAAACTTGGATTCTTAATGGCTTGAACGATAATTTTATGCTTGATGCCATTCAACATAAATCAGTTTTCACGAAAATAACTCGAAAATGAGAAATTACACCAACATAAATGATCTTGGAAACTTGGCAAATGCGGTTCATGAAGCCATTGAAATCAAGAAAAATCCGCTTCAACACAAAACGCTTGGTGAAGGAAAAACGATTTGTCTGTTATTTTTCAACAACAGTTTGCGCACGCGATTAAGCACCCAAAAAGCCGCCCAAAATTTGGGGATGAATGTGATTGTGATGAATTTTGGCAGTGAAGGATGGGAATTGGAATATGAAGAGGGCGCCGTGATGAACGGCTCAAAATCGGAGCACGTTAAAGAAGCGGCCAAAGTGATTGCCCAATACTGCGATATTGTGGCCATCCGGGCTTTTGCGTCGCTGACGGACAAAGAAAAAGACCAGGCTGAAATTGTGATGAACAGTTTTAAAAAATATGCCGGAATTCCGGTGGTGAATATGGAAAGTGCCACCGGACATCCGCTGCAGGCCTTGGCAGATGCCATTACGATGGAGGAATTTAAAACGGCACACAAACCAAAAGTGGTCTTGTCCTGGGCGCCGCATCCAAAAGCATTGCCGCAGGCCGTGGCAAATTCTTTTGTGGAAATGATGCAATTGCAGGACGCCGATTTTGTGATTACACATCCCGAAGGTTATGAGCTGGATCCAGAAATCACCAAAAATTCAGCCATAGAACACGATCAGGAAAAAGCATTTGAAAACGCCGATTTTGTGTATGTTAAAAATTGGAGTTCTTTCAAAGATTACGGAAGGGTAATGAATTTGGACAGCACGTGGACAATTACTTCAGAAAAAATGAAACTGACCAACAACGCAAAATTTATGCATTGTTTACCCGTGAGAAGAAATGTGATTGTTGCCGATGCCGTGATAGATTCGGAAAATTCCATCGTGATTCAACAGGCAAATAATCGTACCTTCTCCGCTCAACTAGTGTTGAAGAAAATATTGGAAAGCAATGGTTAAACAACAATTTCATCTCGTTAAAATCGGCGGAAACATCATCAATGATGAAGTTGCTTTAGAATCTTTTTTAAAAGATTTTGCTGCCTTGGACGGACCTAAATTATTGGTTCACGGCGGAGGCAAAAGGGCCAATGAAATTTCTGAAGCCATGGGTTTACAGCCTAAAATGATTTCAGGAAGAAGGGTGACCGATGAAGCGACTTTGGAAGTGGTGACGATGGTGTATGCCGGATTACTGAACAAAAAAATTACCGCACAACTGCAAAAATTTAATTGCAATGCGATAGGCTTGTCGGGTGCCGATGCCAATTGCATTTTGGCGCATAAAAGAATGGTTGCTGAGATTGATTACGGATTTGCGGGCGATGTGGATGCTGTTAATGCCGAATTTATAACGCTGTTGTTGCAAAACAAGGTAACGCCTGTTTTTTGCGCGATAACGCACGACAAGAATGGACAATTATTAAACACAAACGCCGATACGATTGCTTCAGAAATTGCGATTGCCATGAGCGATTTTTATGAGGTGGCTTTGAATTATGTTTTTGAATTGAAAGGCGTATTGGAAAATATTGCCGATAAAAACTCAGTAATACCAAATATCAATTTAATAAAATATGAACAACTGATTGAAGACGGTATAATTTCAGAAGGAATGATTCCCAAGCTTCACAATTGTTTCAATGCCCTTAAAAAAGGCGTTCAAAAAGTGAACATTGGCGATGCATCACTTCTTAAAAACACCAATAATTTGTATACCGAATTAAGTATAAAATAATGAACAACCAACTAAAAAAGGAAGCTTTAGAACTGCTTAAAAATTTAATTGCAACGCAGTCTTTTTCCGGTGAGGAGAATGAAACGGCGCTGTTAATTATGCAATGGTTTTCCAATCACGACATCAGATTTGAAAGTGACAAACACAATGTTTGGGCAAAAAACAAGTATTTTGACGCTGCAAAAAAAACGATCTTGTTAAACTCGCATCATGACACCGTAAAACCGAACAAAGGCTATACAAAAAACCCTTACAATCCGGAAGTTTCCGACGGAAAATTATTCGGATTGGGCAGCAACGATGCCGGCGGGAGTCTGGTTTCCCTATTGGCAACATTTACATATTTTTATGACAGAAACGATTTAAATTACAATGTGGTTTTGGTGGCTTCTGCCGAGGAGGAAAGCTCGGGACTAAACGGATTGAACAGTATGCTGCAAATTATTCCGCCCATCGATTTTGCGATTATTGGCGAACCAACTTTAATGCAGTTGGCCATTGCCGAAAAAGGATTGCTGGTGCTTGACTGCGAGGCGAAAGGGACTTCGGGCCACGCGGCGCACGGCATTGGCGACAATGCCATTTATAAAGCGATTGAGGACATTCACTGGTTTCAAAATTTTGAATTTCCAAAGCAATCTGAAATGTTGGGGAAAGTAAAAATGACCGTGACACAAATCAATGCCGGAATTCAGCACAACGTCATTCCGGCGACCTGTAATTTTGTGGTGGATGTGCGGGTTACCGATGCATACACCAACCAGGAAGTGCTGGATATTGTACAATCGATGGTAAAATGTGAAGTGAAAGCAAGGTCGTTAAGGTTGAACTCATCTTCAATTCCGCAAGACCATCCCATTGTGAAGGCAGGAATTAAATTGGGCAGAAAAACCTATGGTTCGCCAACGCTATCAGACCAAGCGGTATTAAGTTGCCCATCTCTAAAATTAGGTCCGGGCGACAGTTTTCGATCGCATACCGCCGACGAATTTATTTATGTGAATGAAATTGAAGAAGGGATAGACTTGTATATCAAAATATTAAATGAGATTTTATAATGAAAAATAGTAATAAACTTTGGGATAAGGGATTTTCAACCGATAAAAAAATAGATTTGTTCACTGTTGGAAACGACAGGGAACTCGATTTAATTTTGGCAAAATACGATGTGATCGGGAATATTGCCCACGCAAAAATGTTGCGTAAAATCGGATTGTTAACTGATGCGGAAATTGCTGATTTGGAGAAGGAACTGAAAAATATTCTGCATACTATTGAAGAAGGGAAATTTACCATTGAAGATTCTTTTGAAGACGTTCATTCTAAAATAGAGTTTTTGCTGACTGAAAAACTGGGTGATACCGGCAAAAAAATTCATACGGCGCGATCAAGAAATGACCAGGTTTTGGTTGATGTGCATTTATATGTGAAAGATGCTTTACAGGAAATCAATGAAAGTGTCGACGAACTTTTTGACTTGTTAATTGCTTTGGCGGAACAGCACAAAAATGAGTTGTTGCCCGGTTATACGCATTTGCAAATCGCTATGCCTTCCTCATTCGGATTGTGGTTTTCAGCCTATGCCGAAACGTTGATTGATGATATTTATTTTTTAAAAGCAGCTTACAAAGTGGCCGACCAAAATCCGCTGGGTTCTGCAGCCGGTTACGGAAGTTCGTATCCGATAGACCGGGATTATACCACAAAATTATTAAACTTTGAAACCTTGAAATTCAATTCTGTGGCTGCGCAAATGGGCAGGGGAAAACTGGAAAAATCGACGGCTTTTGCACTGAGTTCAGTGGCTGGAACCTTGTCGAAAATGAGCATGGACATTTGTTTGTATATGAACCAGAATTTCAGTTTTATCTCTTTTCCAGATGAATTAACCACAGGTTCAAGCATTATGCCCCACAAAAAAAATCCGGATGTTTTTGAATTGATAAGAGGAAAATGCAACAAACTTCAGGCTTTGCCTTACGAGTTTACGCTCATTACCAACAATTTGCCAAGCGGTTATCACCGAGATCTGCAATTGTTGAAAGAAGGATTGATTCCGTCGTTTTCAACCTTAAAATCGTGTTTGGAAATGCTTACCTATTCCTTAAAAAACATTCAGGTAAAACCGAATATTATCGAAGACGAAAAATACAAATATTTATTTAGTGTAGAGGAAGTCAATAAACTGGTTCAAAGCGGCGTGCCTTTTCGGGATGCCTATAAAATTGTCGGAAAAAGCATTGACGAGGGCACTTTTAATCCCGATAAAAAATTGGCACACACCCATAAAGGAAGTCTGGGAAATTTATGCTTGGATGAAATTGTAAACAAGAAAAACAAAGCTTAATTATTTTTCTTGTTTACTTTTTATTAGTTATTCCATCACAAATTTAACTCCGGCAGAAATGATCCCGGCGGTCAGCCCCGTATTTCTCTTGTAACTGCTGTATTTTAAATCCACATTTTTCAACCCAAATTTCCATAATTTTCCTTTTGTGAAAATATCGGTGTAAGAAATTCCAAAACCAAATTGATTGGCATTGAATTTCGACAAATCATAGTCAGAGGTATAAAATTCATCAGTGGAGAAAAGTTGTTCATAAGGCGCAAAATAATCTGCCGCTGTTTGAATATAATACCGATATGTTGGGTATAAAGTAAACTTATCCGAAATTTTCACTGGCAATTCAATACTTGCAGTGTGAGAAGTTACGCCCCAGTCATCATAATAATACCTGTAATAAGTTCT
>CAMDPE010000105.1 GCA_945903795.1 Lutibacter flavus
ATATATGGTTGATGAATTTCACAGCCGTAGAGATATTGTGATTGATTTATTGAGAGAAATTGACGGATTTAAATTAAATGTTCCCGGAGGCGCATTTTATGTTTTCCCGGATGTTTCCCATTTCTTCGGAAAAGAAATTAAAGGCTATAAAATTGCAAATGCAGCAGATTTTTCTATGTTTTTACTGGCTGAAGCAAATGTGGCAACCGTAACTGGTGATGCTTTTGGCGCACCAACTTGCATTAGAATTTCTTATGCCGCTTCAGAAGAGAATTTGCGAGAAGCGATTAAAAGAATTAAACATGCGTTAAGTTAACCTTACAACTTCATGCTGAACTTGTTTACTCACCATTTTTTATTTTTTTGGAGTTCGTGAATCTTCGATTTCAGCATCTTTTCAATTAATTATGAATCTTCTTAAGAAAACCGGGCAATTTGTTCGGTTTTTTTATTAAACTGAACGAAGGAAAAAATTGTTCTTAAAATAAAACGAGCCAAAATGCAGCAATAATTAGAAATTCTATTTTGCGTTAGCGATTGAAGTGGCATACTTTTTTTGGCGTGAAACGCGGAAAAAGATAAAACGAAAAACGCGACCCGCAGGGTAACGCCCAAATTTTTTTAATGCACCATTATAGTTTCAGAACTTTTAAACACCCAAAATTTTTGTCCCATAAAACTTACTGAAGCACTAAGGCCGGAGGCGCCAATAAAAGCGATGAGGTATTTGAAGGGTAAATCGAGCAAATTTCTATATTGGTGTAAAATATATAACAATCCTGAGTTGGTGCCCACATTTATAAGCAATGCAATACCATATAAAACTCCAAATTTAACGAGTCTTTTTTTGGAGCGGTCCTTTTTTTTCCAGGTCCAAAATTTATTAAAAAAATAGGTTACGGTCATCCCGCACATAAATGAAATGCTTTTTGCCAAAGCTTCGTTGCCAATGGTTAGAAACAGCTTTTCCGGCAAGGTATTTAATAGGATAAAATAGCACAATAAATCGACTGAAACGGCTAAAAGACCGATAAGCGTGAATTTAACCAGTTGCTTTTTTAAAGGTGATATTTCTTTTAATTTCATAGTTTCGTTTTATTTATTGGCGATTTCGGCAGTAAATTAAACCTTTTTAATGTTATGGTTTGCTGTGTTTTGCGGTAAATTGTTTACAAAGATATTTAAATGGTTTGTTTTATGAATTATTCTTGGTCATCTTTTTTAAAGACGCTGCCAATGCCACGGCCAATTTTTTGTGCGGCTTCAATGCCTTTGCGCAAAGGTTCGGGCGTAATATTGTCTTCAAACCGTTCTGTACTGTATGGCAAGTTGAATTGTTGCGGATAAATGACTATTCGGCTATTTTTTTCAAAATGCTTTTCGAGTTTCGAAGGCAAATTTTCGAGCACGTTCATATGTGAAGCGGCTCCTTTTCGTGCGCAAACCAGCACAAGTAAATCATCTGGGTTGATGGCTTTTGAAATGATAAAAAAGTCGTCCCAATCTTCGAAGAAATAATAGGTAATCAATGCCGTTAACCGCGCTTTTTTCATCAGTTTGTTAACTGAATTTTGGGTAGTTTCGTTACAGCAAAGCAAAATTGGAATGCTTAATTCTTGCGCCAATTTCGCCATTTTGATAAACCACTGTTCAAATCCGTTCTCATGTTCAGCCAAAGGCGGAATCACCAGTGAAATGCGTTTATGCAGGACCAAAGGCTTTTCAAAATGGCAAATAAAAGTGGTTTTATCGGTATTGTCTAAAATACTGTCCACTTTTTCACCAATCAGTTTGTCTATCAAGCCCGCTTTTTGTGGCCATCCCAAAATAATGATATCGGCCATAATTTCCCTTGAAATTCTGGAAATGCCGCCTGCACGGTTATGGTCTATGGTGGTAATGATATTTACTTTTGTTTCTGATGCCGACGCTTGTTTTACAAACGCTTCGAGTTTGCTTCTTGCCCTCAAAATATTGACTTCTGCTTCATCATTATTTGAAACCACGGAAAGAATGGACACAGGATTGGCAGATTTTTTATCCTTTATGAATATGGAAAATTCGAGCAGTTTTTCAATGCTTTCTATATTGGCGATTGGAATGAGAATGTGTTCGTTGGTGAATTCGCTTGATTTTTTCAATTCAGAATGGTCGTCTTCCATTTCAATGACAATTATTTTAGCGGCTTTTTCCGTTGCAAAGGAAGCGACAATGCAGGTAATTAAGATAAGGATAATTGTTCCGTTCAGTATATTTTCGTCCAAAATTTCGGCCTTATAACCCACCAAAATAATGGCAAGGGTAGCAGCAGCATGAGAAGAACTCAAACCAAAAATAAGTTGGCGTTGTGCTGTTGAATACCTGAAAACGAGTTGTGTAAACAGGGCGGCAAACCATTTTCCGAATAGGGCGACAACAGTAAGTGTTACAGCCACAATAATTGCTTCCGGACCTTTTGTGATAACGCTTATGTCAACAATCATTCCCACCGAAATCAGAAAAAATGGGATGAACAAGGAGTTTCCAATAAATTCTATACGATTCATCAATGCAGAAGAATGCGGAATCAATTTATTAAGGGCCAAACCAGCCACAAAAGCACCAATTATGGGTTCAACACCCGCCACTTCGGCTAAAAATGCGGCAAAGAAAACAACGGCGAGCACAAAAATATAGTGCGAATGTTTTTCGCTTTCAAGTCTGCTAAAAAACCATTTGGCAATTTTAGGAATTACTAAAAACATAATTGCCGAAAAAATAGCTAATGAAACGCCCAATTTAATCCAAAATTCTTGGTTTAAATTGCCGGCGTTGTTACCTACAATTATTGCCAAAATAATAAGTACGGCAGTATCTGTTAAGATGGTTCCGCCAACTGTAATGGCGACAGCCTGATTTTTGGAAATCCCTAATTTACTCACAATAGGATAGGCAACCAGCGTATGGGTTGCAAACATACTTGCAGTAAGCAAACTGGCATTTAAGCCATAATCAAGGAAATAATAACAAACCGGAAAACCAATGCTCAATGGAATTATGAAAGTAAAAAAGCCAAATAAAATACTTTTGTTTCTGTTGGCCTTAAACTGGTTCATATCCAATTCAAGTCCGGCAATAAACATAATATACAGTAAGCCTATGGTTGAAAAGAGATCGACCGCTGAATTTTTTTCTAAAATATTTAATCCAAAAGGCCCTATCACCACGCCGGAAATAATTAAACCAATAATCCCAGGGATGTTTAATTTTCGCAGAAGAATAGGTGAAAGCAAAATAATTAGCAGAATTAAAGAAAATATCAATACCGGATTTCCTAGAGGTAACTCAAATTCGTGTATTAGATGTTTAAAAAAATCTGTCATTTGCATTACTTATTATTATTTATTGTGTTAATTTTTGCCTTAATTGGTAGTAAATATAAGGGATTTGTTTAGATATAACTATTTTTAAGAAAACACCGACGATTTTTTCAACTTGCTTTAGGGATTTAAAGTTCCATTTTCATCATAATGTCAGTTTGCGGATCGTTTCCCAGCATAAAAAGATGTTTGCTGAAGGCTTTTAACCCGTTTTTTTCATAAAATTTAATGGCGCCTTTATTTTCTTCCCAAACGCCAAGCCAAACATAGTTTACTTTTGCCTGTTGCGCTATTTCAAGTGTTTTTTCAAAAAGCAGTTGTCCAATTTTTTTGCCCTGAAATTCATTGAGCACATAAATGCGTTCCAATTCAAGCGCTTGTGGATCTTGCAATTCCGTTTGTGCTTCGCCAAAATTTATTTTCAAGTAGCCAACGGTTTGGTTGTTTAAAGTCGCTAAATAAAATTGGGAGTTTACATTGTTTACTTCGCTTGCTATTTTTTCAAAAGTGTAAGCTTCCGAAGCATATTGAAGCATATTTTCTTCGGAATTGTCATCGGTAAATTTTTCAAAAAATGTTTGTCTGCCAATTGCCACCAGCAGTTCCGTATCGGCATAAGTTGCTTTTCTTATTTTAAGTTTGTCCATTGAAAGATTGATTTTTATTTACACTTTAGTCAGAAAAACTTTTTAAAAAACCAGTATTTTATATCTTTATTATTCTGCATAAACCAGTTGGAACTTGGCTAAAGAAACCATGCCTGCATTTTTAAGCGCAACAGTATCATTTTTTACTGAATAATTCTCTGTAGATTCTAAAACACCAAGTAATTCTTGTTCCGTTTCCATATAGTCGCAAAACATTTTGGTTGCCGCCATTTTGGAAAATTTTATTTTCTTTCCTTCAGAAAGTTCATAGAAACCTTGAAACGCATTGCAGCCGCCATTGCCAAATACGCGGCTATTTTCATTTTTTAGCGTTAAGTGTGGCGCGATATTTTGGTTTTTGCCCAGAACTATTTTCTTCCCGTTCAACTCAATAAGTTTCCAGTATTTTTCGGAAATTTCATTATCGAAGTATACTTTTTTTAACTGGTATTTTTCTTTTAATTCCCCTTCAATTCTGTTTCCATCCGCATCTAATTTAAAAAGTATGTTTTCACCAACCAAATATTGATTGGTTGCTTTTGATGCTGCATTTTCCAAGGTTATTTTGGCGCCGGTTTCATCCCAATTAAATTTGCCAGTTTCTTTAAAGGCTTCGTTGTTTTTTCCTAAATATATTGAAGAAATCACATAGGTTAAATCAGCATTTAAGGTAATTTCAGTTTCAATGCCTTCGCAGTCTGCACAAGGTAAAATGCCGCGATAAACGCCTGGCCAGTCTAGAGAAGTTTGGCTGTTATCAGGTTTTGCCTCTAAGTTTTCAGTGGGTTTTGGGTTTGAGTTACAGGCGCCAATGATTGTTAGAAGCGCTAAAAATATAGGGAATTTGTTTTTCATGATTTATGTTTGTTAGTCTTTTATATTCACTTCGGTTACAACACCGTATTTTTCAGCAATATTTTTAATGTCAGCAGCTTTTCCCACCAACACAAATTGAAAATTGTTTTTAGGGAAATATTGTGCAATTATTTGGTTTGCTTTTGCTAGGTCTAAGCTGTCAACATTTTTTTCAAAATTTTCAATAAAAGTGGCATCAAATTGGTACCAGAACATTTGTGTAAGCAAGTTAGCCAGCTGATTGGTTGTTTCATAACGTGGCGGAAACTGTCCTTTTACATAATTTTTGGCTGAACTTAATGATTTTTCATCAATGCCGTTTGTATGTAATTTGTTCAAAACTTCCAACGATTTATCAATGGCTGGTTCTGTTGATTTAGTGGCCGTAAAAGTGCTGATTACAAAAGAACCACCATTTTTTAAGGTATTAAATTTGCTTCCGGCACCATAAGTTAAGCCTGTGTTTACGCGTAGTTCATCGTTCAGCATAGAAGTAAATTGGCCGCCAAATAAGGTATTTATCACTTCAATAGCCACAAAATCGGGATTGTTTCTGCTTATTCCAGACGAACCAATGTAAAATGTAGTTTCTTTTGCGTCCTCTTTATTAACTAACAGCACTTTATTATTAGAAGGATAAACAATGTTTTTTAGTGCTGGATTTTCAATTTCATTCTCACTTTTTTTCCAGTTTGAAAACAATGCAGTTAATTTCCTTTTCATTTCTTTGGTTGAAAAATCTCCAACAAGGCTGATGACTGCCTGATTTGGCGTATAATTTGTTTTGTAGAATGATTTTATGTCTTCCACTGTTAATTTTCCGACACTTGAAATATTTCCCTGAATGGCATTTCCATAAACGTGATTTCCATATAAAAGTTTGTCAAAATAGGTGCCTATTACGGCTCTCGGACTTTCCTTTTGCTGCTCAAGGCCAACCAATAACCTGCTTTTTTCCTTTTGGAATTCTTCAACTTCAAAAACGGGATTGAGCAGTATTTCTTTAATTATTGTCAACATTTTATCATAATCCTTCGCGGCAAATTTTGAAGAAAGACTTACGAATTCCTTAGTTGCATCCGTATTTATGTTTGCGCCAATGAAGTCAATTTCCTCATCCAGTTTTAATTTACTGAAATTTTTTGTGCCGTGCTTAAGGGCTTTTGCGGTTAAAAGAGCCAAACCTGCCTTGTCATAATCATAAATAGCGCCTGCAGGCAAAACTGCGGAAACACTAATTACAGGAACATCATGTTGTTCCATTAAATAAACAGTTAAGCCATTGGGCAATTTAAAGGATGTATATTCGGGTAATTTGTAACCTTGTGCAGATATATTTAAGCTGGTCAGAAAAAATAGGCCGATAATAATGAGTCTTTGTGCGATTGGTTTCATATAATTAATCTTCTGTATTTGTTTTTAAAACGCCTACTGTTCTGTTGCTTTTGGTAAAATATTTTTTGGCGATATTCTGCACATCTGCAACCGTAATTTTATTGTAATTATCTGGCGCTTGGAACATTTTTTTATAATCGCCAAAAAACACTTCGTAAGTTCCAATATTATTCGATTTTCCGTTGATGGTTTCTACTTGGTTGTAGAATTCCATGAGTTTCTGATTTTTTATTTTCTGAAGTTCTGATTCGCTGATGCCTTCTTTTTTTATTTTTTCAATTTCAGCATAAATTGCATTTTCCAAATCAAGAGGGTTCACTTCTTTATTTGCGATAGCATAAATGCCGAAAAGACCAGGATCAAAACTATCTCCAAAATCGGTAAAAACTGCTGTTGCCAATTGTTTTTTGTCAACCAATTCGGCATAAAGCCTTGAAGATTGACCTCTTGAAAGCACCGCGCTAAGAATATTTAAGGCGTAATAATCTTCGTGTTTGGTTTCGGGCGTATGATAAGCCACCATAAAATAGGGTGTAACCACTTCTTTTTGCACTGTTATTCTTCTTTCTCCAATTTGGACAGGTTCTGTAATGTGTATTATTGGTGGTGCAGGTTGAGCGGAAATCGGTTCCAAATATTTTTCGGCCAATCTTTTAACTTCGGCCGTTTTGATAGCTCCGGAAACAACCACAACACAATTGTTGGGTGCATAATACATTTTAAAATAGCGTTCCAAATCTTGTTGTTTCCAGTTCTTCATGTCATCTTCAAAACCAATAACCGACCAATGGTAAGGATGTTCCTGAAAAGCGGTGGCTTCAACAGATTCTGATAGCAACCGCCAAGGTGAATTTTCAAGCCCTGTACTTCGCTCGCTTAAAACAACGCCTCTTTCACTTTCCACAATTTTAGGATCGATGCTGAGGCTGGAAATACGGTCTCCTTCCAAATCAAATATGACTTCCATTGCCGATGCAGGGAACCAATTGGTGTAAACAGTTACATCTTTGGTGGTATAAGCGTTGTTGGCGCCACCATTAAATTCCATGGTTTGGTCAAAAAGTTTTGGGCCATATTTTTCGGCCCCGTTGAACATCATATGTTCAAAAAAGTGTGAAAGACCCGTAATGCCTTGGTATTCGTTACGGCTTCCCACTTTGTAAAATAAATACATATTGGCATTTGGGATAGAGAAATCTTCCACCACCAAAAATTTCATACCGTTTTTTAAGGTAAAGGTTTTTACATCATCTGATTTCATTTGCGCTTGTCCGGCAAAGGCTAGCAAAAGAAGCAGAAGGAGCGATATTTTTTTCATAAAACACAAATTAATTAGTTTTAATACTATGGAATTTTAGCAATTTTTTAATCTTCAATAAAAAAGAATAAAAATAGGATATATTTAAATTATTATCAGCCAAAATTAAGGTTAAATTCTAAATAATTAAGTAGATTCTTCTTGAAATAAACAAAATCAAGAAACCTTTTTTGTACCGAATTTTTTACTTTTTACGTATGGTTTTATTTATTGGTTTGTTGTTTTTCTTTCACAATTTCTTTTATTGAAATCCCGTCAATTAATGCATCTTTTAAAACTGCGTCACTATTTTTTAGCTCACTAAAGCGAAAGCTACTCACGGGAGTATTACAATTTTTTTTGTATAAATTAACTCTGTGAAACCGCTTGAACCCAAACTTTTTAAAAACTGATCAAACGGCTTGGCTCTGTTAAACCGAGAAAATTTCTCAAGCTGCCCGAACCCAAATCTCTAAAAACTTGTCAAATGGCTCGGTTCAGTCAAACTACAAAACTGCCACAAGTAGTCGGAACATTCAAGTTGAAAATATAACTAATGATTACCGTTTTTTCATTGCAAATCCTTTAATATTCATTGCAAATCCAATTATTGTCAATAGCCCTGCAATAACTTGAATTCTGCCAGAGTTCTGGTATTCAACAGCTAAAAAGATAGATCCAATCAAGGTAACAAGGCTGATAATGTAAAGTAAATTGTTAGTTTTCATTTTGTTGGTATAATTTATATTCTATTATTCATAGTCAAATTTTAAATCTGTCAAAAACTGATACTGTTTCGAGGAGCGATTAAACTGCCCCACAACGTTCACGCGCTACACGCAGGCTGGGATTAAAAATGCTTATTCTTTCTGTTAAGCTACATTTCTGCTGATACAAAACCATATTTCCCAAAGCCAAATGCCCAGCTTGCTTGTAGCGTGTGTTGTGCGACGTTTTTATGCACTCATTAAATTAAAATCGATAGCCTAAATTTAAACCAAATTTGGCAACTTGGTCGTGGTCCGTTTTTTCAACATTAAGTAACATTTTTCCCCAACCAAGGTTAGCGCCATAGATAAATCCACTTTTAGTAATCCCTTTCCAGCCTAAGCCTACACCAATGGAAAAATTAATAACATCAGGATTTTCATTAAATGTTAATTTCTCTGCTGTGTCATATATTTTTTTTCCATCGATTGAACAAATCGCCCCAAATCCTTCAACAAAAAAGCCGGAAGAATATTTTTTACCAAAATACATTCTGTAATACGGAGAAATATAATAATTCATATCTTCATTCTGTTCAGTATTGTAAACGTAAAAAAAAGAAATCCCCAATGATGACTTTCTGTTTAAATGTCTTTCATAACTTGCCTCAAATGCTCCTAATATAGGTGCAATTAAATTCAGTGTAACTTCATTTTTCTTTTCATATGGATTTACAATGGTGTCATTTTTATTTTGTGCCCTAGCAACAAAAAACGAAAACAGTATTACAATTGCTAAAAATATTTTTTTCATAAGTTTTTTTATTTAATTTCTTACAAACCTATGATAATTTGTTATAGAAGATGTTAAATTATTTATAAACAACTCGTTAAATAAAGCATAAATAAAAGCAACCGAAAATTTGTATAAAGATTTTGGAATTTTAGTTTAGTATAGTTCGGTTTTGTAAAATGTTGCACAACTTGTTTATAGGTCTGACGAAATCATCCAAATCCACCCAAATAGGGTTGGCTTGGTCTGACAAACATCAGAAAGCTTGATGGCAACATTCCCTAAAATTTAATCCTATCGTAAAGAAGGTAACACAAAATGAATCTACAATTTACTATATTTATAAAAAAATCAGAAAGGTATCTTTTACGCTTTCTCACTTTGCTCATTTTTAACAATTGTAACCAAAAAATCGCGACCGAAATGCCAGATCATAAATTCACCAACAGCCTCATACAAGAAACAAGTCCGTACTTGTTACAACACGCGCACAATCCCGTAAACTGGTATGCGTGGAATAAGGAAACCTTGGCGCTAGCCAAAAAAGAAAACAAACTGTTGTTAATTTCTGTAGGATATTCATCCTGCCATTGGTGTCATGTAATGGAGCACGAAAGTTTTGAAAATGAAGAGGTGGCAGCAGTGATGAACAAATATTTCATCAATATAAAGGTGGATAGGGAAGAACGTCCTGATGTGGATCAAGTGTATATGAACGCCATACAATTAATTACAGGCAGAGGTGGCTGGCCCTTAAACTGCGTGGCTTTGCCCGACGGAAGACCCATTTGGGGCGGAACTTATTTTCCTAAAGACAACTGGATTAATGCACTGGAACAATTGGCAAATTTGTATGAAGAAACCCCGGAAAAAGCCATTGAATATGCGGTACATTTAACAGAAGGCGTCAAAAATTCGGATTTAGTGGCGTTTAATGATAAAAAAGAAGCTTTTACAGCTGCCGATTTACACAATGCTGTCCAGGAATGGAAACAGTATATGGATGTTGATTTAGGCGGAAGAAAAGGAGCACCCAAGTTTCCTATGCCCAACAATTACCAATTTTTATTGAATTATGCCATGCGTTCTGGAGATGAGGAAATATTAAATTATGTGAATACTTCCCTTACAAAAATGGCTTATGGCGGAATTTATGACCAAATTGGCGGCGGATTTTCGCGATATTCGGTTGATGCAAAAT
>CAMDPE010000106.1 GCA_945903795.1 Lutibacter flavus
TTTTTTTTGAACGTCAAGAAATCTTGAATTGATGTATAATGGTATTTTTACATCGCAAACAATTTTGGGGCTTGAATGAAATTTACATTCTATAATATATGTGTTTCCGTCTTTTTCGGCCAAAACATCAATTTCATGATTGACATTTATTCCCTGTAATATTTCACTAACTTTGGTTGTATATCCTTTTTGCCTTAACAATGCACCAATTAATTTTTCAAAAGGATAACCTGAAGGACCCAAGTCAAAAATTGCTCTTTTTAAACTGTATTTTGAAGCAGAGACTTCATTGAGTTTTTTTAACAGAAAAAATGCCTTTCCATATATCACATCGGATGATATTCCGTCGTAAATCAAAGGGTAAATACTTTTTACAATAGTTTGAATTTCTTGGATAGAGGCTCCACTGTTTTTAAGAGATTTTTCAAGTTTTTTCTTGTAGAAAGGTTCTAAATGGCCCGATTTTTTTTTAACTATTACTATATTTTTTTCCATAACTTCTAATTTTTTGATAATTTATATTAAATTCAATTATTCAATACTTTTCTCTATTTACGGATTATTTTTTTAGATAATGCCCTCTTCTCAAACAATAATTTTATCAAAGATTATGAATGATTTTTCCATCGGCCATTTCAATAATTCTATTTGATGCTTTTGCAAAATCATTGTCGTGTGTCACCGCAATAATGGTTTGTCCAAATTCTGATGAAAGTTGTTGAAACGTTTCAAGAACAATGCCTGTGTTTTTACTGTCTAAATTGCCGGTAGGCTCATCACACATAATAATTTTAGGCTGATTTATTAAAGCCCTGGCAATGGCCACTCTTTGCTGCTGGCCACCGGAAAGTTTAGATGCCGGTTTTAATGCCTGATCCCTTATTCCCAAAAGCTCCAATTTTTGATATGCCTGTTCTTCTATTTCCTGGTGTGAGTATTTTCCTAATTTTAATGCGGGGATCATTACGTTTTTTAGGCAAGAGAATTCGGGAAGCAGGTAGTGAAACTGAAACACAAAGCCAATATTTTTATTTCTGATCGCTGCAAGGTAATTGGGTTTTTGTCCGGTTATTTTTTCGTTGCCAATAAATAATTCACCTTCATAATCCGTGTCCATTGTAGAAAGAATATATAATAAGGTCGATTTTCCGCTACCAGATTTTCCAATCAAAGTGATAAATTCACTGTCAAATACTTCAAATGAAACTTCATCCAAAGCCTTAAATTTGACTGGTTCATAAAAGTATTTGCTAATATGGCTTGTTTTAAGAATAACTTGTTTTTCCATTATCTTCTAAATATTTCTATTGGGTCAATTTTTGCTGCTCCAACTGCAGGAATATAGCCGGCTCCCAAAGTGATTAAAACACCGAGAATAGCACCAATCAAAAATATTTGAGGCTCAAATCCAATAGGAAAATATTCTCTATCACCTCCAATATAAATACCACTTACAAATTTAATTAAGCCAGCAGCCATCAGCAATCCAAATGATGTTCCTATAATTCCCATGATTAACGATTCTTTTAAAAAAATATTTATCACGTCTTTTCCTGAAAATCCGGTTGCTTTAAGAATGGCAATATCATTTAGTTTTTCTTTGATGGTCATATTGATAATATTATATATTCCGAATGCTGCAACCAACAAAATGGCCAAGGATATTGATCCAAACATAACCTGCCTTGTTTTTTTGTTAGACATGGATTGTTCATTTGCAGTTTGCCAGTCTTCAACTTTATAAATTGTTAAATTTTTGAGCAGTTTTGCATACTCGGGAGCTTTATTGGGGTCTTTTATGTTTACTAAAATATCGGTTACATAGCTGGAGCTTTGATGCAATAATTGTTGCGACATCGCCAAACTTATATATGATTTTGTTAAATCAATATTAGAATTGCTGGTTTTAAAAATTCCTTCAACCTTCATCACCTTTACCACGCCGATAGATGAGGTAATATTAATATTGTCATACAATTGAAGATTTAATTTTTCAGCGATTCCAACACCAATTAATATTCCGTTTGGTGTTGCCAAAAGATTTCGTACATCACCAGCCAACATGGTGGATTGGATGTTAAACATCGCATTGGCTTCAACAATATTAACTCCGGAAGCAACTCCGTTTATTTGTGAAGTTCCGTTGTTATAAAAAAGATTGACAGATACTTGCGGCGCAATCGTTACTATATCTTCCTGTTTTTTTAAATCGGATATTATTTTTTCAGGATTGATTAGGGTGTTTGATACATTGGCGATTTTAGGGTTGACAATTACTGCGGTATAACCCATCTTATTTTCAGCAATCAATGGTTTGCTTAAAATATCATCTTGATAAATCCTTAGATGTGATGCGGCTTTGAATAGTGATTCATCAGAATAGCGGTTAAAACCAACAACCAAGGAAATCATAAAAATAAATATTCCAATGCCCACCGTCACTCCCAATGCGGCAATCATTGTTTGCTTTTTTCGAGTAATTAAATGTGTATAGGCAATCTCTGAATTTACATTTAGTTTCATCTGTTTAATTTTTATTTTTTATTGGTAACAGATGCTGTTCGCCAATAGTCATTTTTTTGTGTATCAAGATTTGTAATGCTCGTTTCATCTGTATAGTTTTAATTTTTTGTTGGTAACAGATACTGTTCGCCATTAGTCATTTCTTTATGTATCAAGATTTGTAATGCTCGTTTCATCTGTTTAATTTTTATTTTTTGTTGGTAACAGATGCTGTTCTCCATTAATTATTCCTTTGTGTGTCAAAATTTGTAAGGCTCGTTTCATCTGTTTAATTTTTATTTTTTGTTGGTAACAGATGCTGCTCGCCATTAATTATTCCTTTGTGTGTCAAAATTTGTAAGGTTCGTTTCATTTTGTTTTATCGGCACTTATTATCGAATTCTCGTCTAAACCTTTCACTATTTCTACCCAATCATTAGAAATAAAACCTGTTTCAACTATTATTTCATCGCCTCCTTTTAGTTTTACCTTATTGCCATAACCCAAGTAATTCCTTGGAATAACCAAAACATCTTCTTTGTTTTTAATGATAATATTTCCCTGTAGTTGCGTGCCAGATATATTAAATCCTAAAGCATCTTCAAACTCTACTTTACAATAAAACGACTGAGATTGCTCGTCGAATGCCGGATATATTTCGGTAACAATGCCATTATAATTTTTTTCCAATTGTGTATTTAACTGAATTATAGCTTTTTGACTTATTTTTATTTTAGAAATGTTGCTTTCGTCAACACTCAACAAAGCGTACAATTTTATAGAGCTTCCAATTACCGCGATAATGTCTCCTTTTCTGATATAATCGCCCTGTTCTTTTTTTAGCCCATATACTTTCCCTCCAACAATGGCTTTAATTTCATTGTAGTTTAAAGAAATGCTATTTGCTTCTTTTTGGGATCTTTGTATAATTAATTGCTGGTCTGCCTGTTGTTTCAGCAATTTGTAATTTTCTTGAAGTGATAGAAGACTGGTTTTGGAATTATCCAAATTCAATAAGGCAGTTTCATATTCCAGTTTTGAAACGCTGTTTGATTCATACAGTTTTTTATAGCGATTCGCTTGCTTTTCATCCTGGAAAAGTTTTTGTTTGGCAAGGTCAAGATTGACTTCCGCCTGTTTTAGGACGGGTGCATTTGAGCGCGTATTGGCAGCCGCAATAGCCAATAATTCAGATGAACTTTTGGCATTTATAATGCTTTGTTCATTATCAACTATTGCAAAGAGTTGATTTGTGTTTACGATATCGCCCTCTTCAAAATTCAATTTTTTGATATATCCATCAGATAATGATGTCAGATTGTATTGATTTTCCGGCACAAGAATGCCGGAAGCAAAAACGGTTTCAGTAATATCTTTGCGAATCGGTTTGGTTTCAATTATTTTTTTACCGCAAGAATTTATCAGAAAAAGGCCTGTAAAAAAGAAAATTATTTTTGTTAAATCTTTCATTTTATCGAATTATTAATTTCAATTTTTGATTTTGCATATAATAAATTTGCCAAAGCGGCACTATAATTTAATCGGCTGGCCAACATATCGTTAAAAGCGGTAAGCAATTTGTCTGAAGGAAGAATTGACTCTTTAAACTGATTTAATGCCATTTGATAATTTTCTTCTTTCAGCAAAAAAATTTGTTTGGTTGTGTTAAGTTGGGAATATGCTTTTTCATAATCTAAATTCAGTTGAATATTGGCGATGTCATTTTGATGTTTTGAATGCTCGGCATCTAATTCGGAGATCGTTTTGTTAATGTTCGCAGTTTTGGTAAGTGTAAATCTGTTTATGTCAGGAAAAGGCATGCTTAGCCTTAACCCGATATATTGAGAATTTACCCATTTGCTGTTAGAGTCAAAAAACTGATCTCTGCTGTTCTGTTGCCAACCATCATAAGCAACAATTGAAACGGTTGGATACTGGGCCAACCTGTTTGCCCTCAAATCTTCTTTGGCTAAATCCGACTTTAATAGTGAAGATTTGTGCTGCAATTGATTGTCTGTATGCAAACCAATATTAAATTGCTGCTGGTAATTTGCAGTTTCAGTTATGATAACATCTTCGTTTTGAGGAATATCGCACAAAATTTTAAGGGCATAATATTGTTGGTTGAGCGAAATTTTTAACTGATTTAATTTATCATCTAAAGCGAGTTTATTTATGGTGGCATCATTTAAATCCTGTTGGCGCACAATTCCCTCGGTATATTTATTTTGCATAATAATTTGCAAAGTATCGGCAGTATACAAGTTTTTTTGTGAAATTACAATTTGTTCCTTTAATGAAATAATGTTGTAGTAACCTGCTGAAATGGATTCAAACAGTGATTTTTTGACGATTAAGTTACTCACATTCGTTAATTCCTGATTTATTTTAGCACTTTTTAACTTGGTCCAGCTAACAGGATTTATGAGGTCTATTTGTGGTGCGAAATTCACATTTCCCATGAATTGCTGACCGGTTGTCACTTCTTTAAAAGTGCCCGGTTCACCGCCAAATGCCTCCGCAGGAAAATAAGTGACAGGCAACTTCACATTGTCGGTTAATGAAAAGGAAGTTTGCATTCTAAAATTTACCAAACCAGATTGTGCCGATATTTTTTGCCATTTCGCCAAAAGCACTTGCTGTTCCCCTGTTTTTATCGTGATACTTTGATTTTCGGCATATCTAAAAAGAGAATCAACCGTATTAAATATCAATTTATTTTGGGCAATTAAAAATTGATTCATTAATAAAAAGCTGCAGAGAATTAGAAATTTCTTCATTATATTATTGTAATAGATTTTTTATCTTTAAGTTGTCACATTGGCACAGTTTTTCTGAAATCCTGTTTTTGTTGTTTGCTTTTAAATAATTATTTCTGGCCATATATTTTAAAATCTTAAAATTTCTGTCATTAAACCAAAACGAATGGTGTCAATTTGATGGTTAAAGTAAATATTGTAATAATCCGCGCCGTGATAAAACTGAACAAACAACCCAATGTCTTCTAAAAATTTCGGATGGTAATAAAAAGTCAGGCTGGCATTTAACCTATTTAAATCAAAGGTTTTCTGGTTATTTATATTATCTAACATCAAGGTGGTTTCTGCCTTTAAAGAGAAATTTGACTTTTGGCTTTTGTTAAAATCACCATCCATCGGGAGTTTATAGGCTAAAAAAGTATTGTGCCAGCGCAATCCGCTATATCTTCCCTTCATTTCATCAAGCATCCAGCTTTTTGGATGGACTTCAACAGAACTTTTAAAAAACTTGAAAGTATTTAATTGATTTCCGTAAGATGATTTGATAAGGCCCAATTCAACAAAATTGGTGGCAAAATTACCAGTCATCAAATTTATTTCTCCATCTTCGTTATAGAAATTTCCGTCCTGGCCGTTTGAATGGTGCGCAAAGCGACCGAACAAAGTCAGTTTCTTTGAGGCTTGTTTGTTTCCTGTTAGAAAATAAAATGTTATTTGTGGTATATAGCTGGGCGTTCTTACGGGATATGAAGCTTCATCATACATCCTGATAATAATTTGGCCTGTAAGTACACCCATTAATCTGGAATCCTTGCGTTCCCGAATTTTAAAACTTGGACTTACATTTGCTTCAAACATAAGCGGTTCTATATTTCCAAAATCAAACGGAAACGTAACATAGCTGTCTCCTTGATTGATCTGTGCCATTTTATCCAGATCAAGGATTGATGTGGCTTCTTCATTGGTTTGCGCCAGCGCAAAGTTAGCGACAAAACCAATAAAAAACAAGAGGATGCTATTTAATTTCATTACAGGTAAATTACTTTTATAACTTTTTCCACATTAGATTTTACCAGAAAACTCGCTTTAGAAAAGTTTGGGCGATTTGACATTCCGATTGATTTATAATTTGAAAATCCGATGCCCTCACTTGGCATTGGCAGAAGGAATTTCTTATCTATTTTCCCGTTTTTGTTTTCATCGTGTAAAATATTTACGGCGTAATTCCCTTCAGGTAAATTTGTAAAGGTAAAAGTTGCCGTACCATTTTTATCAATTTTCGAAATACCTCTCTTAAAATAATTCTTGTACTTTTCATCAGGAATGGAGCCGTCTTTATTGTATAACGCAAACAGGATTTCTCCTTTAGCATTCCTGAATCCTTCAGATTTTACTGTTAAGGAGTAGGTTTCTTCAGGAGTTGATTCACCAAAGGAAAGCATACCAAAAGTCAGTAATAACAAGGCTGTTTTTTTAATTATGTTTTTCATTTTGTATAAAATTTAATTTTAAAATGCACTTTATTTAATTAGGGTAGCCATTTGCCCATCGTGACTGGCTTATTCATTAATTTAATTTTTTTGTTTCTTTTTTATCTGCTATATAGGCATACATTGGCACAAATACTAAGGTTAATAAAGTTCCAATTAACAACCCGCCAATAGCGACATCGGCTAAGGGACTTAATCGTTCCAAGCCAACAGCTTGTTCCATGGCAATTGGAATCATACCTGCAATGGTAGCAAAAGCCGTCATCATTACCGGACGAAAACGTACGCGTACACTTTCAATAGCACTGTCGAACGGACTTTCGCCCGTGGCGCGGTATTGCTGATAAAAATCTATTAGTAAAATGGAGTTTTTTATGATGATGCCAAACAGCAATAAAATTCCCAGCAAACTTGGCATACAGCTCGGTTTGTTAAATAAAAGCATTCCCCAGGCGGCGCCAATCATAGAAAGCGGCAAAACAACAATCATAATTAAGGCCATTCTTACAGATCGATAAATGGAAATTAAGACCATTATCAGCAAAAATATTCCAAGCCCAATGGCTTTTGTCATTCTGCTAAAACTGTCGTTGATTTGCGCAATATCACCTTCCTGGGTAATAATCACATCGCTGTCATTTTTAATTTGTACCAATGCCGCTTCGGCTTCGTCTGTAATATGGGTAACGGGCCTGTCTTTTCGATAGCCATTTACATCAATACTGTAGAGCATTTTGTTTCGCTCAATTTTGGCAAAAGTCATCTGCTTGGTAATGGTTGCCAATTGCGCTAATGGCACATCGCCCGTAGCGGTTTTGATAGGTAGTAATTTTAGTGCTTGCTCGTTTTCTCCAAATTTTCCTTTAAAATAAAGAGAAACAGGCTGTACATTAAGCGATTGTAAATTGGCATTTAAACTTATAACTTGTTCTTTTATTAAAATTTGTGAAATGATTTCATAAGGCGTAATACCGTAACTCAAGACTTTATTTTCATCAATTTTTAAAGCAAATTCAGAAAAGTCGTTGTTCCAGCTGGTGGAAATAGAGGTTAAGCCGTGAACATCTTTTAAAGCTTCTTTTACTTCCTGTGATTTTTCGGCCAAACCGTCTACTGAAGAAGATTTTAAACGGACATCCAATGATGCTTTTATGGTTGAAAGTGCTGTAGCGCCAAAATCATAAACATCATTTCGTTTCACGCCTTCCAATTCGGCAATTTTATCCCTTACAATATCTTCAATTTGCCAAAGATCCAAATCCCTGTTAAAACGATCCACACAATTAATGGTGATGGTCGCTTCCGTAGGTAAATTTCCGCTTCCCAAACTTAAAACACCCATTTCATTTCCAAAAGCAACCGAACTTTTTTCGGTCCAGGGTTGTTGGTGCAGCCAAGTTAAAAAAGACGCTATTTTGGTTTCAGAACTTTCAGTTGTTTCATTGGCGCTAAAAACAATTTGTGCTTTTATAATTCCAGTATCCATAGGCGGCATTGCATCTTTGCCAATCACCGGTATAATGGTTTTTAGGCTTATCAGCAAAAGCAATACGACACCTACGGAAAGTATGATTCTGCGCGATATTCTTCGCTTTCCGTTAGAAAATTTGATCACATTTACATAGGGTTCCACCATCCTTCCCAATGATTTTTGGTAGGCATTTTCAAACCAACGTTCAAATTTGTTTTTACTATGGCCATTTTTTAAGAACAATTCCAACAATTTCGGAATAAAAGTGATGGATAAGAAAAAGGAAACCAATAAGGAAATAATGAGCGTGAAAACTAAAGGTTTGAATATTTTTTCCGGAAATCCGCCTATAAACATCAGTGGGGATACAATGGCGATGGTTGCCATAGTTCCCGACCAAATTGGGCCTACCACTTCTTTGGTTCCTTTTTGCACCGCGGTTTTTAAATCCTCACCCAAATCATTTAAATGCCGTTCAATATTTTCCAATACCACAATGGCATCATCGGCCAGCATTCCCAGCGCCAAAATTATCGCGGTGTAAATTACAATGTTTAAACTGCCTCCTGTTAGCCAAATTACGGCTAAAGTGGAAAAGAAAACTAAAGGAATTGTAATGGCTGCCGCAGCAATGGCTCTTAAATTTCCAATAAAAAACAAAATCACCAACAAGGTAAAAAATATGGCATCGCGAAGCGCCACCAGCATATTGTCATTGGCCAATTCGATTAAATTTCTTTGGGTGTCGGCAATTTCAAAATTGAAGTTTGGGTACCTGGCTTCTAAATTTTTTAGTTCTTCTCGTGCCGCATTGCTAACGTCCAAAACACTGCCTCCCGGAGCGCGTTGAATTGCCAGTGCAATGGCCGGTTTGGCGTTTCCTATATAGCCACTGGTTCGTTTTTTGTACCCCCATTCTACATTGGCAATATCATTTATGAATACATTTGGAATGATATTGATTTGTTTTATTTTTTCAATTTCATTATTTTCGCCATAATAAGTAATGGTATAAAAGTTGTCATCGCCCTTAATTAAACCAACGGGAATGTCATGATTAACCGTTTTTAAAACTTTGGCAATTTTATCAAAATCTATATTGTACTGTTTGGCTTTAAACGGATCTACTTCAATGTTTATGGCACTTTCATAGCCTCCATAAACCTCAACATTCCCAATTTCGGGATTGCTCAATAAACTGGGTTTTATAAAACCATCCACCATTTTTCTGATATCGGCAAGGGTTACGTCACTTGTTTTTGGCGAAATGGAAATCACATCAACAGGTAGCGTAAAATCGCCCGTGGTATAAACGGCCGGATTCACATCTGCCGGCAAACTTCCTTTTGCAATAGAAAGTGCATTGGCTACATCGACTGCTGCGGCATTCAATCCTTTTTCATAGGCAAATTCGGCTTTTACAATGGAAAAGTTAGCCACATTTGTGGAACTTATATCCGTTAACAGTCCCAAACGAGCAATTTCCTGTTCAATAGGTTTTGAGACGGAATTTGCCGCCACTTGCGCCGTAGCACCCGGAACTTTTGTAATTACCAAAACCTGCGGTGGGGTTGAATCGGGAAAAAGATTTTTTGGCAGAGTAACAAGCGCAAGGATACCAACGACAAAAAAGCCGAAGATAATGGAATATAATAAATAAGGTCTTTTGTAAAAATAGTCGAACATTATTCTTTATTTTTTTGGATTATTTTAATGGCTGATCCAGACAATAGGCTTAACAATATATCCTGTTTGGCAACGACAATTTCTTTTCCTGAAAGTTCTTCATTGCTTATCATCAGTGCGTTTTCTCCCGATTCTGTAATGGTAATTTCTTTTGGCACCGCCTTGTTGTTTTCAATCACAAAAACAAAGCTTTTGCCACTTCTGTTTAAAACCGCGTCATAAGGAACTTTCAAACCCTGACCTTCATAAAGCACAATATCAACAGGTACGCGTTCGCCTGTA
>CAMDPE010000107.1 GCA_945903795.1 Lutibacter flavus
GTGATTTCTTCTTTTCTTTAAATTGGATTTAATGCTTTCTGTATTTTTGTCTTTCAGTTCCTCCGGAAAATTGGCGAAAGCTTTTTCAATGGCATCATCTGTCAATTGTTGTTCTAAATAATCAGCTTCTTTAAGCCATTCTTCTAAACCGGACTGGTTGATGAGTGTCATATCGGTTTTATAAATCACCTGATTAAAGGTTTTTACATTTTTGATATCCTCGCCAAACGACTGCATCAGTCGGAGCGCCGGAACCAAATTGGTGGTTGCCTGGGTTAAAAATCCGTCGAATTTTGGAAATGCCTGATCGCGATCCCTTGGAATAGGAGCGTAGGTAATAGTGCCATTTTCGTTTTTATTAGTTGCCCAGCGGTATTGATCTTCGTGCCGGTCCCAATCGCCCAGCCACATATCAAACAATCGGGTTTTTATGTATTGGCTGTGGTCAATTTGATATTTTTCATCCTTCATCAAATTGTTCATCACCTCATCCGTAGAAACAATGTCATCCGGATTCCCAAAGGAAGCCAAATGCTTGAAATCTTTGGTCGACCGTTCTTCAAACAGAAACAAATCATCGCCTATTGTTTCATTATAATGTTGTAAAGCTGGTTGTTTTGGCACATAAAATATTTCGGAATTGCTGTGATAAACACCAACGATATCCGATAAATTTCCGGTAACCAACGCGGCAAAGGGATAAGATGTGGTATAAAAATCCATTAAAAAACGCTCTGCTATGGTGTTTTCAAATTGGTCTTTCATATAATTTTCCTGAAAAGCCTTTACCTGAATAAATTGCGTGGCGCTTTTTCGCAACCTTCTCATCACATACTCTTTGCCTGCTTTATCTTCCAAACGCAAGGAAACAGACTGGTTTCCGCCGCCCAATTTAACGGGTGTCAATCCGCCATAAAGCGTGTCGAGATTAACGACAGGGAAGGTAAATTTTTTGAGATACAAATCTTTGTAATGGGGCTGTTGCTTGTTTTTGGAATTGGCGTTGTCAGCGTAAATGGAAGCTTTTATTGATGAGGTTTCAGGAAATGAATAAACCTTATTTTCTATTTGGCTAATTTCTGAACTGCGAATGATTTTTGAATGAATCAGCTGGTTTTTTGCATCAAAAAAGGAAACTTGCTGTTTGTGGGACTGTATGTTCAACATGGCAAAGCCCAAATTGGCGTAGCCAAAAGTGGTTTCGTTATTTTTAAAATGGCGCACCGGATTTACTTTGGAACCTGAACCGCTTATAATTTGTGGAATATTTTTATGCACTAAATATTGCAAATTATGCTCGTGACCAGATACCACAATCACATGCTCTTGATATTCCTGCAATAGGGTGGTAATTTTGTTGGACAATTCCCTGTAAAGCGGGAAGTTAAGATCGGATGGCGCGGCTCCCGAAGTTCTTCTGATCACATTGACAGGAATATTTAAAATAGGCAATCCATATTGGTTAAAAGCATATTGACCACCGTGATTTCCATTGCTTTCCAGCGGATGGTGGATGGCTAAAATGATGGTTTTTCCCTGATTTTTATTCACCAAAGATTTAAATTCTTCAAAGAATTTTAACCGGGTTTTGATATCGCAATTGTCGTTAATTTTGGGATGTTTGTCCCAATCCGTTATATACCATTCTGAATCGACCGCAATGATTGTGATAGCGTCAGTTACTTCATAACTTGCTAATGGACAGCCGTTTTCAGGAAGGAAGCTATTTTTCCCCAATGCGTCATCAACCATTTTTTCTTGTGCTCTCAAACCGTCAACGCCTGAATACCAATCGTGATTTCCCGGAATAAAAATTACCTTGCCTTTAAAGTTTTTCGTTGCTTTTAGTTGTACCTGCAACGATAACTCTGCTTTTTGTCTATTGATGTCGGTTTTATTTTCGGGCATTCCTTTCGGATAAATATTGTCTCCCAAAAAAAGCAAAACATCTTCCTTTCTCGAATTTTTAATACGCTCGTTTAAGGCATTTAAAGCTTCTGAAACTTGGTCGTTTTCAAGATATCCTGCATCGCCCATCAAATAAATATTGGTTCCCGGCAACACAGTTTCGGCAATTATATTTGCTGGTTGGGTTTTATCAAAAGTGGCGCAGGAGTAGCCCAGAAAAAATATAGAAATAAGTAAAAATGTCTTAACAGTTTGTATCATTCGCTTGGATTTTGATAGTACGTAAATAGACTGTTAAAAGGAATTATCCTGACAACGTTGAAAATTCTGCCTTGCGACTTTTATCTTCAAATATTTACGCTAAATTTTTAAGAATATCGGTCATTTTTGAGCGCTTCTTGTAATCAGGATCAAAATGCCGCCAAATCACTTTCATTTCTTTGGAAATAATAAAGGTAGCAGGAATTGGCAATTGTTCAGTATCATCACTATGACTTTCTTTTAATTTGGCGCCTAAAACGGTATTGTACATCACACGCATCATTTTACTTGGAAGAAACAGCACATCGAAAGCTTTGGCTATTTTGTAATCTTCATCGTATAAAATGGTGAATTCAGCGCCTGTTTTTTCTATGGTTTTTTTGATGAATTCCGATTTTTCAGGAGTGACCACCACAACTGAAGCGCCTTTTTCGTATATTTTATGAAACTGTTCCTGTAACGCTGTTAAATGTTTGTTGCAAAACGGACACCATTGCCCACGAATAAAAATCAGCACTATGTTTCCGTTTTTTACGGCAGCGCTTAATGTGTAGATTTTGTCAAAAATATCTTTTGCGATAAAATCGGGTACGGTTGCGCCAACTTCTAATCCTTTGGCCTGATTTATTGATTTGAAATTTTTGTTTGAACTCATAATTTTTATTTTAAATTATATTGACTTTCCTTCTTTTCCAAAAAAGGTTGATGAATTGAATAAACGCCAATCCCAGAAATAGGAAAGTGAAAATAAGATTCAGGTATTTGCCAATTGCCGCTTTTTTGTCGATTAAAAAATAGTTGCCTGTTTGGGCGAAAAGCATCATCCCGGCAAAGGTTCCCAACAGTGCACCCATAATAAAAATGTTGTTTTGATTGGTCTTGGGTTTTATTTTTTCCGTTCTGAACAAATAAAGATACATGCCCGACCAATATGGCCATTGCATAAAATTAAAGCTGTTTAACGCCAATCCCAAAACAAACGGGAATTGAATCAATTGTAATTGCGATAAACTAAAATTTTTCTCATTTCCAATATTGAAATAAAAATAAATGGCGATGCTAGAAAAGAAAACAATTGTAAAAATGTCAATGAACAACAGTAATTTTTTTTGTTCAACCAACCACTTAGCGCCATAAGCGGCTATTTTTAACACAAAAAATTCAACCGCCACAATCCCGAAAATAAAGGAAGTTGCCGCCCAATTTCCTTTCTCCAGTAATATTTGTAAACCAATTACATTCAGATATCCCAAAGGCAAGGTGCCCATTAGGCTGATGAAAAAACCTAAGGCAAATGTGTTTTTTTTGAATACAAAACGTGTTAAAATTGTCATTTTAGCTGATTGATTTTAGAAAATTTGTCAATTTTTTATTGTCGGTCACCAACTGCCTCGATTGTTTTATGGTCAAATATTCATATCCTTTTTGATGGTTAAAAGTGCTTATTTTATACAAAATATCATAATGTCTTATGATTTCTTTCCAGGCAAAAAAGATAGAATGTTTGGGGTCGTATATATGTGTAGGTTCACTTCCTGCGCCATTCAGTTCTATGATGGAAAAGTTTTTTCCATTTTCCAGGTCCTCTCTCGAATGAAACATAATATCCAATCTTCCGAAATAGAAATCTGGAATTTGCATACAGATATTGTTGAAAGTTTCCGTTAATTTGTCGTTAATCCAATGACTCACATCGGTAAATTTACTGCCGCGAACGTGGTTCCCGAAAGGCACTAAATTCAGGGTTTCGCCTTTTGGCAAAATTCTGGCCAAATCATTGCCGAATTTTTTCTTTAAAGTATCATACTGAAGTGCAAATCTCGGGTTTTGTAGAATTAATTCTTCCACCGTATTTTTGCCGTTTCCTTTTACAATCAGAAAATCCTTATAAACAATCCCGGTAATTTTTCCTTTTTTCTCATTGGGCATTCGGTAATAAAACAGTCCAATTTCTAATGGAAATTGCGCAAACTCCTGAATGAGAAAATCGTAATTTACTTTTTTTAAATAGGTTTTCAATTCAACTTCATCGTGTATTTTTTCAACGCGCAATCCCTGCAGCCCCATATCCGGCTTAATGATAAAAGGAAATTTAATGTTAGAAGCCGCAAGTTGTTTTATAATAATTTCCCAGCCTTCACCGGCTTTAAAAAACAGGGTTTCAGGATAATATTGCTGCGGAATTAAATCATAGATCTCTTTTTTGCTTTCCAATGCAAATCCGCCGTTGATGATTCGCGGATTGCTTGCGTTGAAAAAACCCAGTGATTTTGCTTTAAGACTTAAATAAATCCAATAGAAATAAATAGGAAAATAAACCACATTTATGTTCCAGTATTCCCAATGCAGGATTTTATGAAGGGTGTTTTTTAAATTTCTCAAAATGCTATTTTTTCAACTAATTTCTTATTTTCCATATCTACATAGGTCATTTCAATATGGTTATTTTGTAATAAAAGTTGTGTGATGCTTAATGTTTTGGTGATGTCGTCCCGATTGATGACCAAACCAAATTCTGCATTTTCGGGTTGTGTATTCTTATGAAACGAAAGAATTTTTTCTGGCGTCAAGGGATTGTTTTTTGCGCTGAAATCTTCAAACCAATTCGAGCGAAGCGCTCTTTGTGCTTGATTGTAAAGTGTTGAAGAGGACCAAATATGAGGTTCTGAAACGGAATGCTCAAGCGCATATTTTTGTTTTTCATCCCATTTCAGTTCCACTAATTTGTTATTTTGAAAAACAATGAGCGTAAACGGTTCTACACCTTTTAATGATATTGAAGAAAAATGACTTATCGGATTTGATGCTTTTATCATTTCCATCAAAACAACTCCCCTGCTTTTTAAATAATTGGGTTTTTTTTTATGATTTTCAAATGCGCCATTCAATAAAACAATGGCTGTGCCTTCATTTTTTGCAACCACCCAGGTACCGCCGGCCTTTTCGTCTTTGGGATAGAGTAATTTTGTACCTTTTTCAGTATAAATTTTTGGCGAAATGGTAGGACGAGCGGTCTTTTCATCCCTGTTGGATGTCAACACAAAACTATCTTTTAACGGAACAAAACTTACTGTGCACATATGTTTTTATATCTTATTGTTGCCGGTGCCAATCCGAAAGTTTCATCAATAAATGAAGCGCTATTTAATTCGATCAGACCCACTTTTATCAATGCCTGATGGTGAATGCTGTGTTCCAGGCAATAGGCCAATTCCCTGAAAAGCGTTGTTTTAATTTGGGTTTGTTTGTCTGGTTCCGAAGAAAAATTGCCTTCCAAAATGAACGGTTCATCTTGAATTTCAATCGACAAAACTGTATGAATGTTGTTGATTGTCTGGATTGCAAAATCCTTGTCCGTTTCTATCAAAAGGTTTCTTTCCCGAAGGTCATAATTGATAACTTTTGTGTCGATGCCCTTCAAGACACTTTGATAAAATTCTAGAATGTGGCGCACGTGTTGCCCGATAGTTGCCTCAGAAAGCAATTTGGAGGCATAGGTATATTGTGCATTTGACAATTGTAGCAGGAGCGCTTTTATTTCACTTAAATTTTCTTTGCAGTAGGTTTTCATATTGATTTTTATTTTTTTATAAAATTAGAATTACTATTTTTTTGCAGAATTAACAGGGTTATAAAAAAGTATAAGACCAAATAATAAACCATAAACCGCATAAAAAATTCCAAAAATCCAAACAACTAATAATGAATTAAAATTGAATAGTAATTCTTTTAAAAAAGCAATTCCTACTATGAAAAAATGTGAAAAATTTGAAATTACTATTGGTCGGTTATAAATACCTCCAATAATACTTCCTTTAATCATCCAATTAAGCAATCCAAAAGCAAAATATAATGCTCCTAAGATTTGTGCAAATAAAATTGAAAATTTATTAGGAATTATATCCAAAAAGTTTAGCATTAACTCTGGAATAAAAGTTAATGTTATCCCAAAAACTCCTAAAAATAAAGCGCTTGACATCATTATTTTCTTTGTATTCATATAAAAAAATGTTGATTATTAATATTTATAACCTGTTCCTTCGTTATCTTCAAGATTTACGCCCAATGCCAGCACAATTCTATTCACGAAATTAAAATAGGCAATCACCAAAGTGGCATCCAAAATGGCGGCATCGGAAAATCCGGCAGTTTTTAAATTATCAATCATTCTAGGTTCATCAAAATCACTAGGATTCAATGTCAGACTTTCAGCAAAAAGACAGAGTGCAGTTTCACGTTCATTTAATTTAGCATCAAAGTAATTTTTACGTAATTTTTGAATTCTGTTTTCATCTTTCCAATAATTATTCAGCGCTTGTGAATGGTGGATTTGGCAATAAAAACATTGGTTTGAAACCGATGTGACCACCGCCATCATTTCTCTTTCGGCTCTGGAAAGTTCCGATTTGGAGAACATAATTTCCAAATACAAATCCATATGTTTTACGATGCTTTCCGGGCGTAAACTCTGAATTTTGTGCACTTCGGCAAGCTGTCCTCGTTTTTGGATTAAATCATTATAAATTTCTTTTAACCTGCCCGATGCATCTTCTTGTTGTATGACTTTTATTCTGCTCATAATAACTCAACTAATTCATTAATGATGTCTATGGCGACCACTGGTTTTGGCTTCATTGGGAATATTTTCAGGGAGCCTTTTTTGTTTAAAATGCTTATTTTATTGGTGTCAAATCCAAATCCTTCTCCTTCTTTTGGAGAATTTATAATAATGGAATCAAAATTTTTAGTCTCGAGTTTTTTTGTTGCGTTTTCTAAAATATCATTGGTCTCCAAAGCAAATCCGATGGATATTTGATGTTGGTTTTTCACTTTTCCGAACTCCAAAGCCAAATCTACATTTTTAACAAATTCAACCACAGAAACTTCCGATGTTTTTTTGATTTTACATTCCGATTGAAATTTTGGCCTGTAATATGCAACCGCCGCTGAAAATATGGCAACATCGGTCGTGTCAAAATAAGCTTTGCAGGCCACAAACATTTCGTTGGCAGTTTTAACCTGTATGATGTTTTGAATTGGCAAATTTGAATTGATGGAAACAGGTCCGGAAATTAAAGTCACATCAGCGCCGTTTTTGTGTAACAGATCTGCAATGGCATAGCCCATTTTTCCTGTTGATTCATTTGAAATGAAACGGACAGGATCCAAATATTCCCTGGTCGGACCAGCAGTAATCAAGATTTTCAAATTTTTTAACTTAATTAGCATTTCATTAATTTTGATTTTTTCTTCCTAGTGTTTTAACTGAAGAATAGATAATGATTTTACCATTTCCTGACAAACCGAAATAATATTTTTTTAAAAACAATTATTAATAAATATTAAGATGCTTTCCTTTTATCAATTTTATCTCGGATTAAAGGAGCAACAAGGAGCAATGATGGAGTAGCCAAGACAAAAGCAATCAGCCAACTACGCAACCAAATGAAAATAAAATTGCTTGTAAACCCTACATTTACAATTACAAGTGTAAATGAAATGTAACTTGTTACCATAAAAGCCATAATTAAAGAAAATTTTAAATCTTGAGTTTTCATTACTTGGTGCAATTGTAAAAAGGGTTTATGATTATAAAAAAAACCAATAAAGAAAATACTGCCTTATTGGTTTTTCCACACTAAAAAGAAACATTTATTTTTTCCAAACTCTGCCGGCAAAAGCGCTGTCAAGTTCGGGATTTGTGTTGTGATTGGAATAATTACTGATCGTTTTTACCGCAATTCCGGCAATAATTCCCAAAACGTGGACTTCTTCGTAACCAGCAGCTAAAAATTCATCTATTTCAGCTTGTGAAACATTGCCACGATTTGAAGTTAATGAACGTGTCAGTTTTGACAATACGGCTAATTTAGCATCCGGAATTTGTTTTCCATCACGAATTGCGTTTGTCACCTCAACAGGAACTTTTGACATTTTATCGGCAATAAAACTGTGTGCCGCAGTGCAATATTCGCAGTTGTTTTCATAAGCAACTGATAGAAATACTACTTCCTGTTCAACAGAATTAAAGCCTGAATTGGCTCTGAAACTATTGTAAGAATAAATATAAGCATCCAACAAAGCTGGATTTTGTCCCATTTTTTTGTACATATTTGGTACAAAACCAAGTGAGTTTTGAGTTTTATCAAAAATATCCTGTGATATTTTAGAAATTGGATTGTTATTTAATTTTAAATGTGCCATTTGTTTTATTTAGTTATTTATTAATAGGACGTAGGGCGAAATTAGAAACTCAATATTAAATATTAAATTAAAACTAATTTAACCCTACGATTTTATTGGGGTGAAAATTAATATGCAGCGTGTACCGTTACTTCAACTGTTTTTGCAATATTTGTGGAAGGTTTTCCGCTGCTGAAGGCTATTTTGTAATCGTTTAAGGTGACATTCAATTTAGAGCTCAAGGCCACTTTTCCTCCTTTTATCGTGATGGTCGCTTTTTCTTTAACAGGGTTTGTAACGCCATTTAGGGTTAAATCCCCAACAATATCAGCCGGATAAGAACCGTCTTTTCCAAAATTAATTTGGTTGAGATTCGTGATTTTACCTATTAATTTTGATTTTGGATTTGTTTTGGTATCCAAAAACTTTTTGCTGTTGAAGTGCTCTTGCATCAAGGCTTTTTCAAATTCAAAACTTTGCATAGGAACCGAGAAAACAATTTCCCCGGTGCCCGTTTCAATGGTGCCAACCGCTTTATAGTTATTGGCTTCAATGTTTTCTGCAGGTGTTGAAGAAAAGAATTTAAAATGGGTATTAGAACTTACTAATTTTTGGGCAGAAGCCGTAAATGAAGTTAGGATAATTGCTACTGTCGCAAGGGTTGTAAAGATTGTTTTTTTCATTTTTTCTATTTTTAATTATTATTGTTTAAGGTTTATTTATTTCTACTTTTAATATTTTATTTGGTGGTCACAATGTCACTTTTTTCTATAATTACGTTTTCATACATATCCAAATCTGCATCAAAAGAAGCGCCTGACCTGATGACACCTTTAATGGTGGTTTGATCGCCAATTTGAATATTTTGGGTGCTCGCATTGGTTTCAGCTGTGAACGTACAGCTTACGCCTGCTTTATCTCCTTCAGCTTTTAAGAGTATTACTTTTTGATTGTTGAAATCTTCCGAAATTTCAGCAACCGTACCTGATATTTCAAGTACTTTAGAATTGCCTGCTTCATCTAAATATTTGTCGTTTGCTTTTTTGGGATCAGATAAATATTCATTCACAATTTCGCTCGCCTGATAGCTGAAGTCGGTTTCTGTGTTTTGAACATCTCTGGCAGGTTTGTTGAACATATAATAGCCAACACCGCCTCCAATAAGAAGTCCCACGCCAATTACGATAAGCGCTATTTTAAAAATTTTCTTTTTTGTTGTCATCTTTCAGTTTGTTTAATTTGTTTTAACTGAAGGTATAGACTTGCGGACTTTTAATTCCTGACAATAAGAAATTATTTTTTAAGATTATTTTAGAGAATCCCTTTATTTGCAGGGTAAAGTGGACAAAAAAATTAATTTATTTTGCGGAAGATGGTGCATCTTTACTTATTGGAAACCCTTTTAATTCCCAGTCCTTTAAACCATATTGTAAGTTGTAAACATTTCTATAGCCGTTTGCTTTTAATATTTCGGCAGTTTTACCGCTTCTGTATCCGGTTCGGCAGTATAGATAAATTGGTTTGTCTTTAGGCAATAATAACAGGTTTTCTTTAAAGCTGAAGGAATAATAATTTAATTGCTCCGCATCTTTTATATGTCCGCTTTCAAATTCGTAAAGTGTGCGCACATCCAGTAAAATGCCGTCTTTTTTTGTAATGAGTTTTTTAAATTCTGATGGATTTAAAATTTTTATGGTTTGCTGCTGGGCATTAGCAAGAAATATAGAGACCAAGGCTGTTATTGTAAAAAATATGATTTTCATCAAAAGACTGAATAAATGCGAATGATTAATTATGGAGAAAAAGTAAATTCTAAATTGGCTTTACTTGGTTG
>CAMDPE010000108.1 GCA_945903795.1 Lutibacter flavus
AGGTATTCGCAGTATGGATATTTTGGAGAAAACCGTGATGGATCCTGACAAAGTATTTTTCGCCCATGAAATGGCCATTGATGATTATTGGATGGAAAATGCGATTGATTTAATGGGAAAAAATGTTTTTATTACATTTGATTTGGATGCATTAGATCCTTCTTTGATGCCATCAACGGGAACGCCGGAACCAGGAGGATTGCTTTGGTATGAAACCTTGGATTTTTTGAAAAAAATATTCAAACAAAAAAATGTGGTTGGATTTGATATCGTTGAATTGTGTCCAAATGAAAAGGACAAATCATCCGATTTTTTAGCTGCTAAACTGTACTATAAAATGTTGAGTTACAAATTTGACAATACAGAAGAGGCTGATTACGGAAATGAAGGCGGTTTTAAAGAACCAAATAATAAAACCTCAAAATTTGAAGACGAAGAATATGACTAATAAAGGAGCAATTTCACAATTTATTGAAAACTATTACCTGCATTTTAATTCAGCAGCATTGGTTGATGCAGCTAAAGCATATGAAGATCAGTTGGCTGGCGGCTCAAAAATGTTGGTTTCCATGGCTGGCGCCATGAGTACTGCTGAAATAGGCAAAGTATTTGCTGAAATTATCAGACAAGATAAAGTGCATATCATTTCTTGTACTGGCGCAAACTTGGAAGAAGATGTGATGAATTTAGTAGCTCATTCTCATTATAAAAGAGTTCCAAATTATAGAGATTTAACTCCTCAAGATGAATGGGATTTAATGGAAAAAGGTTTGAACAGGGTTACTGATACTTGTATTCCTGAAGAAGAAGCTTTCAGAAGATTGCAAAAACATATTTTCAAAATTTGGAAAGATGCCGAAGACAAAGGTGAACGATTTTTTCCCCACGAATTTATGTACAAATTGGTCCTTTCCGGAGTTTTGGAACAATATTATGAAATTGACCCAAAAAATAGCTGGATGATTGCTGCAGCGCAAGCCAATTTACCAATGGTTGTTCCGGGTTGGGAAGACAGTACGATGGGGAATATATTCGCTTCTTACGTGTTAAAAGGAGAACTTAAGGCAAGCACCGTGAAATCGGGAATTGAATATATGACATTCTTGGCTGATTGGTATACTGAAAACTCTAAAACCGGTATTGGTTTCTTCCAAATTGGCGGAGGAATTGCAGGTGACTTCCCAATTTGTGTGGTACCAATGTTATACCAAGATTTAGAACGTACCGATACGCCATTTTGGAGCTATTTTTGTCAGGTTTCAGATTCTACTACTAGTTATGGATCGTATTCAGGGGCGGTTCCAAATGAGAAAATAACTTGGGGAAAATTAGATATCAATACCCCAAAATTTATAATAGAATCGGACGCAACTATTGTAGTGCCATTAATTTTCGCGTATTTATTAAATATGTAATTACAGTTTATGAAAAGAGTTATAGTAGATTATAGTAAGCTAACAAGTGAAATATTGGACTTGTTGGTAGAAAAATTCCCAACAGGATACGGATACAAAGATATCATTACCTTTAAAAATGCCAAAGGTGAAACCATTAGGGCTGTTGAGGTAAGTTTTGAGGATACCATTTATCTTGTTAAAATTAGTTTGAAACTGGAAGAAACTATGGAGGATTATGATGCAGATGAAGACAATTTTGATGATGTATTTGACAATGATATTGAAGATATTGCAGATGAAGAAAGTGAAGAAGAGTTGGATTAGTAAATGAATTGATTATATTTCAGTTTATAAAAGTTCAAAAAAATAATAAAAAGAGAACCCGCAATTTGCGGGTTTCTTTTTTATAAATGCTAATTGTATTTTGCTTCTTGGCCCAATTCTTTCACCAATTCGTAATAAACAATGGCCCTGTATTTATTTCTGTTTGATTTTCCAACCTTTTCAATGACATTTTCCAATGCGTGGTCTAATTTCGGACTGTCAGGCAATCCTAATTTTTTCATTAAGAAGTTTTTTTTCAAAGTTTCAAGTTCCTTTTTATCGGATCCGGATACAGTTTCAGCATCTGGTTTGTAAATTGAAGGCCCCAAGCCTTTTGTTACTTTTGTCAATAAATTGGCATCAAATTTAAGACCCAATTTTTTCATTTCACCTTGATAAAGTGTGATTTTTTCATCGAATTTACTCATGATTACAATTTTTTAATTAAAAAATAGAATTTGCTACTTAAAGTTAAAAAATAATGTTTAAAAAATATAATTTTTCGTTAACAATCTGAAATATTAACACTTACGGCCAAACCTCCTTCTGAAGTTTCTTTGTATTTTGAATTCATGTCTTTTGCCGTTTCCCACATAGTTGCAATAACTTTGTCCAGCGGCACTTTGGCATTTGCTGCATCAGATTCCAGTGCCAGTTCGGCCGCATGAATGGCTTTTATGGCGCCCATAGCATTGCGTTCAATACAAGGAATTTGCACCAAGCCGCCAATTGGGTCACAAGTCAATCCCAAATGATGCTCCATCGCAATTTCACTGGCCATTAAAACTTGTTCCGGATTGCCGCCGAGCAATTCTGTCAATGCGCCTGCAGCCATAGCTGATGATACGCCAATTTCTGCCTGACAACCGCCCATTGCTGCTGAAATGGTGGCGCCTTTTTTAAAGATACTTCCAATTTCTCCGGCCACCAATAAAAATTGTTTCACATGTTCAAAATTTGCCTGGTGGTTTTCAATCACCATATAATACATTAAAACGGCAGGAATCACGCCGGCGCTGCCATTTGTTGGCGCGGTGACAACCCTTCCCAAGGAAGCATTCACTTCATTAACGCTTAAGGCCAAACAACTTACCCATTTTAGTATTTCTCGAAATTTCACTTCTGTTTTCCGGATGCTTTGCAACCATTCCGCAGGAGAATTATAAACAAAATCAACATGTAATTTTTCATGAATGTCGAAGGCGCGGCGCCTCACATTCAGTCCGCCGGGAAGCGTTCCCGAAGTATGGCAGCCAATATACATGCATTCGAGCATGGTGTCCCAAATGCGGTTTATCTGATGGTCAATTTCCAGGTCGCTTCTTAGCGATCTTTCGTTTTCTAAAACAATTTCTGAAATCTTTAAATTTTCCTTTTTGCAATAATGCTCCAGTTCTTTGGCAATTTGTATGGGATACGGAAAAGTTTTATGGATTTTGATGTTTTCTTTGGCGTGAATTAGTTCTTCCCGTACCACAAATCCGCCACCGATGGAATAATACGTATCCGAAGAAATTTCCATTCCATTTTCAAATGCCCTGAATTTAATGCCGTTTGCATGAAACGGTAAAAACTCTCGGTTAAATATAATGTCTGTTTCCGGGTTAAAATCAATTGTTTGAGCACCGCCAAAACTTATTTTTTTAAAGGTTTGAATATCATTGGTGATGGGAATGATTTCATCCGTAGGAATGGTTTCAGGATCTTCTCCTGCCAATCCCAACAATATGGCCAAATCGGATGCATGGCCTTTTCCGGTTAAGGAAAGCGACCCGTATAAATCGACCTTTATGGAAGTGACTTTAGTGAAATTATCCTCTTTTTTAAGGTGATTGATCCATCTTTCCGCAGCGCGCCACGGCCCTAAAGTATGAGAACTCGACGGACCGATTCCTATCTTTAACATATCAAAAACTGAAATACACTCCATTTTTATCGTTTTAAAAAAGTATGTAAATATATAATATTGTGATTTACCCAAACTATTTTATAAAATTTATAATGTGGATAAGTAGGTTTCAGTGACAATTATGAACCAAGCAAGTATATAATTATGACAACTTGACATAATTTTTGCAATGGCATAATCATTGAATACGGTAAATCAGAGTTTAAAAAACAAAAATTAAATAGCATATAGTCATGGGAAAAATTATAGGAATAGATTTAGGAACAACCAATTCATGTGTTTCCGTAATGGAAGGAAATGAACCAGTGGTAATTCCTAATGCAGAAGGAAAAAGAACAACACCTTCTATTGTAGCATTTATTGAAGGTGGAGAAAGAAAAGTGGGTGATCCTGCTAAACGTCAGGCTGTTACAAATCCTTTAAAAACTGTTTATTCGATTAAACGTTTTATGGGAAACAAATATTCTGAATCTAAAATGGAGGCAGAGCGCGTACCATATAAAGTTGTCAAAGGTGATAATGACACACCACGTGTTGATATCGACGGAAGATTGTACACGCCACAAGAAATATCAGCAATGATTCTTCAAAAAATGAAGAAAACTGCCGAAGATTATTTAGGAACAGAAGTAACGGAAGCCGTTGTAACGGTACCTGCTTATTTTAACGACGCACAGCGTCAGGCCACCAAAGAAGCCGGAGAAATTGCCGGACTTAAAGTGAGCCGTATTATTAATGAGCCTACTGCTGCGGCATTGGCTTATGGCTTGGATAAAAAAGGAATTGATCAAAAAATTGTTGTTTTTGACTTTGGTGGAGGTACGCATGACGTTTCCATTTTGGAATTGGGTGATGGCGTTTTTGAAGTTTTGTCAACCGATGGCGATACGCATTTGGGTGGTGATGATGTTGATCAAAAAATTATAGACTGGTTGGCAGCAGAGTTTAAGGCTGAAGAAGTTATTGATTTGCGTAAAGATCCAATGGCGTTGCAACGTTTAAAAGAAGCTTCTGAAAAAGCCAAAATTGAATTGTCATCTGCTGCAACAACTGAAATTAACTTGCCTTATGTGACAGCCACTGCAAGCGGCCCAAAACATTTGGTTCGAAGTTTAACCAGAGCGAAATTTGAACAATTGATTGATGATTTGATCAAAAGAACTATTGAGCCTTGTAAAACAGCGCTTAAAGGCGCAGGTTTAACAACCGGTGATATCAATGAAATTATCTTGGTTGGTGGATCAACACGTATTCCTGCAGTTGTGGAAGCTGTAGAAAAATTCTTCGGAAAAACACCGTCGAAAGGAGTGAATCCTGATGAGGTTGTTGCCATTGGTGCAGCCATTCAAGGTGGTGTTTTATCGGGTGATGTGAAAGATGTATTGTTGTTAGACGTTACACCACTTTCATTGGGTATTGAAACAATGGGAAATGTAATGACCAAGTTAATTGAAGCCAATACAACCATTCCAACCAAAAAATCGCAAGTATTTTCAACGGCAGCCGACAATCAGCCATCCGTAGAAATTCACGTGTTGCAAGGTGAACGCGCTATGGCGGCCGACAACAAAACAATTGGACGTTTCCATTTGGATGGCATTCCGCCGGCACAAAGAGGAACGCCTCAAATTGAAGTGACTTTTGATATTGATGCCAACGGTATTATTCACGTAACTGCCGGCGATAAAGCTACCGGTAAAACACGCGATATCAGAATTGAAGCTTCTTCTGGATTAACTGAAGATGAAATTAAAAAAATGAAAGCTGATGCGGAAGCAAATGCTGAAGTTGATAAAAAAGCCAAAGAAAATGCCGAAAAAATAAATGCAGCAGATTCTATGATTTTCCAAACAGAAAAACAATTAAAAGAGTTTGGTGAAAAATTATCGGCTGATAAAAAAGGACCAATCGAAGCGGCACTTGTTGATTTGAAAAAAGCTCACGAAACAAAAGATATTGCACAAATTGATGCTGCAATGGAAAAAATTAATGAAGCCTGGAAAGTAGCCAGTGAAGAAATGTATAAAGCAGAACAAGATACACAAGGTGCTCCAGCCGGTGATGCCGGAAATGGTCAAGCAAAAAATGAAAAAGACCACGTAGAAGATGTTGACTTTGAGGAAGTAAAAGAAGAATAATCTTTGTTGAAATATCATGTAAAAGCCTCCAGTTTTGGAGGCTTTTTTTATATCCGTCATTCTGAACTTGTTTCAGAATCTTTTGTCAGCAATTAAAAATTTTCTTTCAAATAATTTGAGATTTTCAAAACTCATTATAAATTGTAACCAATAGATAACATGATTATTCTGGGCAAAATATAGGTTTTGGAATCTGAAATGATGTAGGAAGAAAAACTATTGTCATTTTTGTATTTCACGTTAAACAAATTTTGTGCATCCATTTTAAAACTCCAGGCGCTGTCTTCATTTTTATAAGAAAGTGTTGCGTTTGCCAATTGATAGGTGTTTTTTTGGTTAAACGTTTTATTTTGATAACTGTAATTTTCATAATCAAAGGAAAATATAAATCCTTTTAAAAAATCATAATCAATCGTCAAGTAAGGCTCATTTGTTATAAATTTTGTAGTTTGATTGCTGGAAATATAGTTTCCTATGTTTTGTTTAAACCCAATTTCAATCGTCGGGAATTTGTCAAACAATGTTTTTATAGAAAGTTCATAACCGATGCTGTTGTTTTTGTTGATTACAAAATCGTCATTTATTTTTTGCAAATAGTTTGACGTTGAAGCATTCGTTTTTAAACCATATTTTAAGTTCTTAATTTTTTTGTCAATATTCAAATTAAAACTCCAGCGCTCTTCCGGATTGTTTACCATTTCAGGAGAAATGTATTGATTGGTTTCTTTAAATTGAACGGCGTTTTGAATTCCTTTTACTTTTTTGGTATAATTAACACTGCTAAAAAGCATTAAGCCTCTGTACATACTGAATCGACTGAAATATGCTCTTCCTGTATGAAACAATTCGTTTTCCAAATCTTCATTTCCCATATAAACGGAATTATAGGATTGCAAATAAAAACGATTTGCCAATTTTGAAGCGTCTGAAAATGCACTTTTCAATTGGTAATTGAATTGCAATTTTTTGGAGCTGCTGAATTCAATTTTAGCCAAGAAATCAGGTAATACTAATGTTTTATGTTTATTAAGTTTGGTTTCTTGATTTAAATCCCAATTATAGTTGTGTAAAAAAGCACCTTGCTTAAATTCAAAAATTCCGGTTTTAAATTTATAATGCACGCCTACAAACAAATCGTTCAGCTTAAAATCTAACACATTTCCAAAACCGGCGGATGAAAAATTATTTGATGTTCCGTTGTCTAATTGCTGGCTGTCATCCGTATAAAAATAATCAGCGATGTATTTATTTCCAATGGTGGTATAAATATGGTTGAAATTATTTAGTACCCAATAATGCTTCAATATTGCATTGAGATTGGTGTTTTCAGTTTCCTTCAATTGGTTTATTAAGTAGTTTTCTGATACTTCAACAGGAATTAATCCCAGTAAAATGGGCTGGTTTGTTTGCCAAAGCGTTGTTGGATTGTTTTTGTCAAAAGTTACATCGGCACCGAAAGAAAAAGTGTGTCTTTTGGATAATTTTTTATGCCATTCCACATTTTGATTTACATACGTTGCGATGGCATTGTTATCGGAAAAAATAATATTTTGGTCGTTGTCAATGCTTGAAATGATGCTGTTGTTTTTAAAGTTGTCGGTTTTGTTATACTGGGTTTTAAAATACCATTGGTTATTAACCGTTGGCGCATATTCAACATTAAATTTGGCAATGCCCAAAATATTTCTTGTATTGGACTTTTGCGTTTTTTCTTCCGTAAAAGCCGCATATTGATTGTTAGCTTCTATAAAAGTCTCATTTTTTGAATGTGCAAAAATGGCGTACCCTGAAATATCTAATTTTTTATTGACAGCCCTTGAGATATTCAACGCGCCAAATTTGTTGTTGCTGTTTGTTAAATCTTGTGTTTCCAGGAATTGCGCAAAATTACTGCCGGAAGTATTGTAAATGGAACCATCGCCCTTAAAAATGGCGCTAACGCCTCCCTGAAAACTTAAATAATCTTTAAAAGTGAAGGTTTTTTCACCGGTATTGTTCAAATTGCCAATAAAATTCACATTGGTTTTTGGGCTGTAATAAAACAAGTTGCTGTGTGTTCTGTAAAATTCATTATTTCCTTTGCCGGCTTCAATATCCCCAAAAGCAAATTGCTTCTTGTCTTTTTTTAGCACTATGTTCATCGCCATTTCATCAGAATCCGACACATTTTTTAAAAAGGAGATTTCACTGTAATTGTCTATTACCTGCACTTTGTCTATGGCATCTGCCGGAATATTTTCCACTGCCAATTTTGAGCCGCCGCCAAAGAACTTTTTGCCTTCCACCAATAGGGTGGTTACCTTTTTGCCTTGTACCGTAACACTGCCATTTTTATCAACTTCAACGCCTGGCAATTTTTTTAACACATTTTTAAGTTTGCGCTCATCACCGGTTACAAATTTAGAAGTATTATAAGTGATGGTGTCTTCTTTTACGCTAACCGGCAACTCTATAATCACTTCTTTTAATTGGTTTGGCGCATCAATTAAAATTAGGTTTTTTTGCGAATTCTCCGTCGCAACAAAATCAAAATTAACGGTTTTATACCCCAAATAACTAACAGAAAGCGTATAGCTGTCGCCCTTGGTAAGTTCTAATTTGTAGTAACCGTCATCATCTGTAATCGCAAATTTTAAATTTTTTGCCGCATCCTGTGGTTTGGCGATGACATTGGTATAAGCCAACGGATTTTGCAAACTGTCTTTTACAGAACCTTTTAAGGTGATGGTTTGCGAGAATGAAAAAATACTTAAGCAACTACATACAATAAAAGCAATTTTTTTCTTTAACATAAACTAATTTTGAATTTTAAAGCCCTTTTTTAAATTCGCTCATTACTTTTAACCCTATTTCTTCAAATTCTTTTTTTGAAACTACTTTACCTTGTGTTGGTTTTTTAATGTTCATTTCATTACCTGAATTTAACGCTATTTTACTGACATAATATTTATAATTGTACATTGATAATTCAATAATAAGCCCAGGCAATCCATTATATCCTAAAGGACCAAACGGAATTGCTATTTCAGGAGTGTACCAAGCTTCAACAGGGGTATTAATGATTCCTTTTCTGCCTTTAACAGTTTTTATTGTTGTTGCTTTATAGCACGTATATTCTCCTACTTTTTTTGTTTCATTAATAAGTTCCCATTCTTGCATTGGATATTCAACTAAAAAAAGTTCGCCGTAAGCATTTTTTTGTTTTATGTTTTCTTTGTTTTTTTGATTCGTGTAATAAATTATGCTTCCTTCTGGACCAATTGTAAATGAGTAAAATTTATTATTTTCTAATTCTAAAAAATCTTGTACTTTAAAGAGACTTACGTTATTTTCAAAAACTAATTCAAACTTTAATTCTCTAACTAATTCTTCTTTATTTGAATCAATTTCTTTAACCTTTCTAATAAACTCCTGATTATTTTTATATTTATTTAAAAATTCTGAATTTAATGACATCGTATTTGTATATTCTTTTTTATATATTACTTTGCCAGTTAAATTTTGTGATAAAATAGAATTAAGTGAAAATAAAGCTAGAATTACGATTATTTTTTTTTTCATTTCTTTAGATTATTAAATGAACTAAACAATTTACTATTAAAAACATCAACTATTTAGTTCATTTTTTATTAAAATACGATTTTAATTATTTGCTTATTACAATTGTTCTGCAATTTTGCACATATCATACATTCTATTGGTAAAATACCATTCAAGATATGGATCACCATCCCCCATAAAAGTCCCATATTCCCAAGCTATATCAAAACAATCATTTACTCGTAAAACAGATTCTGCATTATCTAATTCTGAATAATTATTAAAATTTTCTATTTTAACACTATTATTCGCATTCACCATTGCAACACTTGCAAAAACAAACACCATACTTAAATTTTTTTTTCATTTTTATAAAATTTAAATTAGTTAATAGCGCATAATTGCGCTTTATTATTTTGTGAATCCTGTGAGGTGCATTACTTTTGTAACACTTCCTCTGTTTGTTAAATTAGCTATGTCATAGTTAGTGGTTTTAGGTTAAACATTTTATTAGCGTATTGTGTTCTTAAAATTTTATAAACAGAGGATTTTCACTTCGACTAAGTTCAGCGACTGTTATTAATAAAGATTTATGTTTTGATTGCAAAAAGGCTTGGAGATCTTAAAAAAATATTTATTTGTTTTATAGGTAAATAGTGAAAAATTACAGCAATTGTTTCTTTCATTAAGGCAGTTTATTTCCTAAATATCATTTTATATCTTTAGGATTAAATATTAATTTCTTCTAAAAATATTCTTACCAGCTTCACTTGATATTTCTTTATATTTTGCCTCTGTTATTTTTTTTCCTTTTGTTGGTTTTTTAATTTTTTTCGAATTCTTTGAATTAATTTCAATTTTTGTA
>CAMDPE010000109.1 GCA_945903795.1 Lutibacter flavus
TTCTGTTCCTGTTAAGGTAGCTGTTACAGCTTCTGAACAATTATCTGTATAACCTGTAATTGCATTTACTGCACTAAAGGGTGCGGATGTTACTGCTTCTGATTTACATGAATCTGTTAACGTTGTTCCAGCATATTTAGTTCCTGTTAATTTTGGTGCTATTTTATCCAAAACCGTAATAACCTGTACTTGATTTTCTGCTTTGTTTCCACAAGCATCTTCCAAACTCCAGGTTCTGGTAATTGTATAGGAACCTTCACAGTTGTCCACTTTTACATCACTGAATGTTGCATTCAAGCCATCATTTTCATCATTATCATCATCATTATCGTCATTATTATCATCACCTCCGTCATGTTCACTTCTACTTTGCTCATTCTTGTTTTCTGAATGACCTGTTGTTGAACAATTATCTGTTTCAATCGTTACATCGCCTGCATCTCCTGTTGGTAAATCATTCACCTCACAAGACGCATTTTTGTATAACGTAATATTAGCAGGTGCTGTAAATGTTGGAGGTTTTGCTGAAGTTATTGTAAAAATTGCTGAGTATGTTGAACCTGCATAGCATTTATCTGCTATGGTCCAAGTAACTTCTACACTGCCACCACAATAATCTGGTGCTGTTGGTGATGTAGGTGTTGCGCTAGGTGAACAACCACCACTTACACTTGCAGTTGCCAACCATGTTGCAAAAGCTGCATCGGCTGCTGTTTGATCTGCATAATCACAGGCTGATGATGTATCGTTAACCGCTTTGGTTACAACCACTGAAGGTGCTGCTGATATTGTAAATTTTGCTGTATCGGTTTTTGTATTATCACATAGGTCTGTTACATTATAGGTCACTTCGGTTGATCCACCACATAATGCCGGTGCTGTTGGTGTTCCATAACTTCCTTGCGGATTACATCCGCCTGATACTGTAAAACCTTCCAACCAACTGGCAAAAGCAGCATCTACTGCCGCCTGATCTGCATAATCACAAGCATTGGTTGACATATCCTGTACATCACTTACGGTAATTGCAGGTGCTGCCGTTATCGTAAACTTTGCTTCACAAGTTACTGGTTCACAACCATTTGAAGTTGCTGTAAATATAACTGTTTTTGAGCCACCACATAAAGCAGGTGCTCCAGTATTATTATTTGAAAGCGTTCCGTTGGTAGCGGTGGCGGAAGCTAACCATGTTGCAAATGCTGCATCTACCGCAGCTTGATTTGCAAATGAACAGGCTTCTACCAATTCGTCTTCTGGACAACTAACAGTTGGTAATTGATTTATAGTTACTAAAAAACTTACCTCAGTGCTACAAGTTGAATTTGTTTCATCTTCACCATGGTTCTTTTTATTTTTATCATTACCCTCTCCAGAATCTTCATTATCATCTCCAGAATCATCCTTATTTGTTGTAGCATAAATCCAAACGGTTTGTGTAGTTGTAATTGGGCCTGTGATTACAGTTCCGTTGTTCTCTTGACTGTTATTATAATAATCTCCTACCTCCAACTCAGGCAAAGTATAACTGCCACAAACTGTAACATTTGAAGGAGCCTCTGCTTCCTTACAAGATATCATACAGGTTACTTTTTTATCATCATATCCTTCTTCTTGTGAATTATCTTCATTTCGATTTGAACCAGCACTTATTGGTGAGTGTTTTCCAGAAGAATCACTAATTCCACCATTATCTATATGAATATCATAAGTAATTACGCAAAGTGATGTTGGATTCACTGGCACATTGGTATACGTAATTGTAAAACTTCCAGTAGCTGATGAACTATTTGGTGTAAGGCCATAAGGAAATAGCACTCTTGGTGTAATGGGTGATATTCCTGATGTGGTAGAACCTAAACCACCATCTGTGGTATCTGAGCCTGATTGTCCATTGATTGATGAGGAGGCTAATTGTCCTAAAAATTCATCAGAAGCAACATAGCCTGAAGGCATCCCTGAAGCTAACCAAGTACTTGGTGTATCAAATAAGGTAGGAGTATTTCCATCACCATTTAAATCTGCAAAAATTGCAACACCAATTACTTTTTTAGTTTGTATTGTCCAAGACCAACTCACATTTACAGTAAGCGTTTTAGTAGTTGCATTGTAACTCGAACTAATGGCTGTTGGTATTACCGTATCATCTTTAAATTCATAGGAAGTAAAAATCCCTGAAGTTAGCCCCTTAGCCGTTAAATTAAACGTGGAATTAAAAGAATCGTCTGGATCTACAAACCAAGTGGTACTAACATTACCGTCAGCTATGCCATCTATATCATTTACACCACCATCAACTATAGTCCATGATTTATGACCGCCACCAGTGTTAGGCTTTCCATCATTATGTAAAATTAGAAACTCGACAGTTTCACCAATTTGAAAATTACTAGCCATTATTTGTGCAGTTTCACTAGGCGCATAATCCTCTTTATCAGTAATTACAGAGGGTATGTTATTTTCATTTTGTGTAATTTTTGGCATTGTCCCCATAGCCAAAGTAGCTCGCGAAGTATTGTCATCATTTGTTGTCTGACAATTCACTGAATTAATTGTTATAATTGATAATAACAAAACTAAAAAAGTCGCTAAGTTAAAAAAAGTAATTTTTTTCATAATCTTTTTATTTAATTAAATCAAATAATGAATTCAATAAAATATAAGATCTTAAATAGGCTTAACATAGCGCATTTAAAATCAATATTTTGAACAATATTTATAGATAATTCTTATTGAATTACTATATGTGGGGCAAAAAAATAAATGGATTTTGTGGGGGTACAACTTCCAAAATGTTAAGCAAATGTAATTAGTTACCTATATAAATCAATACGCCTAAATGAGTATTTTTAAGTAACTTAACAAATGGACAATATTTCTAAACAAATGGTAAATAATTATCAATAAATAATATTTATTATTATAGTGATATTTGTCATATTTGTTTAATATATTGAAATTCAGGCCCTAGAAACCTAAAAAATGATGCTACCAATAATGGAATTCTGACTAAAAAAAAAATACAAATAAGATTTGAAAAGGAATATTATGATTTTTCAGCTTTTGAATGAATCCGCTTAATTTGATTTTGAGCTGCTTTTTATTACAGGCTATTTTTGAAAGAAGAAAAAGATACTGCCTAATTATCATTAATATGCAATATGCTTAAGTATTTTTAATTTGGGAAATAAGATGTTTCAACAGGAACATCATAAATTGAAGTCAATACTATATTAAAATATAAATAAATACGATGTTATGTGACCGCTTTTTTTGGACTTAATGCACGCCTTATTTATTTAAATTAAGTATTACAAATTATGATATTACACCCGAACCCAACAATTCATCATTGATGTACCAGGCCACAAACTGGCCTTCAGTAATGGCAGATTGCCTGCTGTTGAATTCCACATATAAGCCTTTTTCCACTTTGTATAAAGTAGCTTCATCCAACGGCTGACGGTAACGAATACGCGCCAATACGTCCAAACTATTTCCATTTTTCAAAGCCATATCTGGTCTGATCCAATGTAATTCTTCATTGGACACAAACAACACATTGCGGTACAATCCTGGATGTTCTTTACCTTCACCAGTATAAATGACATTTTCATTGACGTCGGTATCAATTACAAACAAAGGTTCTATGGTACCGCCAACGGCCAAACCTTTTCTTTGTCCTTTGGTAAAATAATGGGCGCCCTGATGTTTGGCCACTATTTTTCCGTCAGAAATTTGATACTTGTGTTTTGTGGCATAAAATGCCAATTCATCTTCTTTAGAATTGAATGTTGGAACTTCTCTTTTATATATTTCTGAATTTTCAGGTATCTGAACAATAACACCTTCTTTGGGTTTTAATTTTTGTTGCAGAAACTCTGGCAATCGCACTTTTCCGATAAAACACAATCCTTGAGAATCTTTCTTTTCCGCCGTGATTAAATCCTGCTCGGCAGCTATTTTACGGACTTCAGGTTTTGTCAATTCGCCTATTGGAAATATGGCTTTCGACAATTGTTCTTGGGACAGTTGGCATAAAAAATAAGATTGATCTTTATTTTTGTCCTTTCCGGCCAGCAGTTTATAAACAGTTTCTCCATTGACAAGCTCCTCACCTTTCCTGCAATAATGTCCGGTTGCCACATAATCAGCACCCAATTCCAAGGCTATTTTTAAAAAAGCGTCAAATTTTATTTCCCTGTTGCACAACACATCCGGATTTGGCGTGCGCCCCAATTCATATTCTTTGAACATATAATCCACAATACGTTCTTTGTACTCATCACTTAAATCCACCACCTGAAACGGAATGCCCAATTTATCGGCCACCAACATTGCATCATGACTGTCTTCCAACCAAGGACATTCATTGGAAATAGTTACAGAATCATCGTGCCAGTTTTTCATAAACAGACCAATCACCTCATAGCCTTGTTCCTTTAACAAATAGGCCGCCACACTGCTATCCACACCACCCGAAAGTCCGACAATTACTCGTTTCATTTTTAATTTATTTTAGATTGCAAAGATAAGGATAAGTTTTTTGAAGGAAAAATTAATCTATTTGGTTGAAAGAATAAAAAATAGCGTAATTCTTTTTATACTTTAATCCCAAAGAGATTTTGGAATTTCCGTCTTTATTTCTCTCATATAAATTTCAATTTCTTGTTGAATCTCAAGTTTATCCTTCACCTTATTTTCAACTGATAAATTTGAATTTTTTAAAACCATTTTTTCAGCCAGTTCTCTGGCTTTAAATTCAATATATTCATCAATTGACTTATGGTTTGAAACAAAACCATATACAAATTGCATATCTAAAGCCTTACCAACTTCTTTCATTGATTTAATGGAAATTGAACCCGATAATTCTCTTTTTTCTATGTCTTGAACGCCTTGTATGGTAATTTTTAATTTATGTCCAAGTTGCTGTAAAGTCATATTTAGGGCAGTTCTGATAGTATAAACCCAACCACGCTCTGGAACTTCTATGTTTTTTATTTCAAAAAATGGTTTTAGTTTCCCATCCAATTGATCAATCAATATTTTTTTATGGTTTCGCATAAGCACTTTTTTAGTTAATTAATATTGTTAAGCCTGATGAATAACCCTTTGCGGAAAAGGAATTTCAATGCCTTCATTGTCAAATGCAATTTTTAATCTTTTTCGCAGCTCACCAGTAATTTCCCATTGTTTCGATGGCGAAGTTTCACCCAAAATCTTAATCATTACAGAGGAATCCGCAAAATCATTTACCCTTAAAAACTGGGGAGCTTTAATAATAAATTCTTTAAATTCCGCATCTTCAGCCAGCTCATTACCTATTTTATTAACCACGGCGATCACCTGCTCCAGGTTGGCGTTATAAGATACGCCAATATCTAAATTCACACGGGAAAAATCCTTTGAATAATTAGAAACTTCCTTAATTTCTCCGTGGGGAATATGGTGAACAGTTCCATCTAAATCTCTTAAAGTTGTCATTCTTAAACTTATTTTTTCAACCGATCCTTCCAAATTTGTAAACTTAACGTAATCGCCTATTCTATACTGATTTTCAAGAATAATAAAAAGTCCGCAAATAATATCTCTTATAAGATATTGGCCTCCAAAACCAAAAGCCAATCCAACAATACCCGCAGCAGCTAAAATTGGACCAATTGCAACGCCAAATTCCTGTAGAATCATTAATGTAACAATACTAAAAAGCGCAATTTTTGAAGTAATTGAAAAAATTTGAATAAGGGTGTCTTCTCTTTTCCTTTCTGCTTCTTTTGATGAATAGTTATTGGCAACAACCGAAATTCTAACAATTTTATCAATCCCTCTTTTAATAATTTTATTGATCATAATAGAGACAATGACAATACCTATGATTCGGATTCCGCTTGATAAAAGCCAGGGAATTAAAATTTCTGTCCATTCGGCAAAATATTCTTTCATTTTTTTTATTTTTTTTGCTAATCTATTTATAAAAATATTTAATTATTTAGGTGGTATATACCGAATTAAATAATACATAATCTGTGGTTAAATCTGTTCCCCAGCCTTTGGCTTTGGCTTTGCCGCTATGAAGATCCAGCACAATTTTAAGATGTGATTCGCGCAATAATTTTTTGATAAAATTGGCATCAAATTCCAAAGGTGTTCCTTGTTCCAAAACCTTAACCAATTTTTTGTCAGAACCAATATAAAGATCAATTTTTTCATAGTCAAAAGGAAGTCCGGCATTACCGGCAGCGCTAATAATGCGCCCCCAATTGGGGTCGCGGCCAAACATAGCTGTTTTAACAAGTGCAGAATCTGAAATTTTTCGAATCATTATTCTTGCATACTCTTCAGTTGTCGCATTCACTATTTCATATTCAATAAACTTTGAGGCACCTTCGCCATCCGAAACAATCAGTTGTGCCAAATGAATCATCATTTCTTCAAGATGATTTTTAAAGATAACGTAACCTTTATCTTTTTTGGTTTTAATCATCTCATTTTCTGCCAGCCCATTGGCCAAAACAATCACCATATCATTGGTAGATGTGTCGCCATCCACTGTTATCATATTAAATGATTTATCAACAGTTTCCTTTACGATGGTTTTTAAAAACTTGGGTTCAATGGCAATATCCGTCACAATAAATGCCAGCATTGTAGCCATATTTGGGTGAATCATTCCTGATCCTTTTGCAATTCCGCCCATATTAATTTCACGACCATCAACTTCAAATTCCACAAATCCTTCTTTAGCAAATGTATCGGTGGTTAAAATGGCATTTGCAACAAATGACCCCGCATTGGATCTGCTGGTCAAATTTTTCGCATTTTCTTTAATACCATTTACAATTTCAGTAGTCGGAAATTTAACGCCAATAATACCTGTAGAAGCCACCAATACCAACTCTTTATCAATTTTCAATTCATCAGCCAAAGTTTGCGCCATTGCTTCTGCACCTTCCGCGCCTTGTTTTCCTGTTGCCGCATTCGCATTTCCGGCATTGATAACAATGGCCTGGGCACTACCGTTGGCAATATGTTTTCGAGATAGGTTAACAGGCGCCGCAGCAACTTGATTTTGAGTAAATACAGCAGCGGCACTTGCCGGCACTTTTGAAAAAATGATGGCCAAATCTCTGCGCATCGACTTGATTCCTGTATGTGCTCCCCAACAGGTTATTCCTCTAACATTTGTAATATTTTTAATCATTTCAATAAATTTAATAATTTTTATTTTTTTGTTGAAGTAAAACTTTACGGATTTAACGGAATGAGTTTCAACCCACTTGTTTCTTCCAATCCAAATACTATATTCATATTTTGAATCGCCTGTCCTGCCGCACCTTTTATCAAATTGTCGATAACACTTACCACTATCACCATATTTGTTCGTTCATCATAAGTCACAAATAAATCGCAATAGTTGGTTCCCCTCACATCTTTAATTGCCGGCGCTTCTTTTCTTAATCTTACAAAAGGCGCATTGGCATAAAATGAAGCATACAGATTTTTAAGGGTTGTTTCATCCATTTTTTCTGTCGGACGCACATAAATAGTTGTTAGAATTCCTCTATCTACCGGCAGTAAATGTGGGGTAAACTGAATAATTGTTTCTTTTCCCGAAACCTCCTCTAATATGCCTTGAATTTCAATGGTATGACGGTGATTTTTTAATCCGTATGCCTTAAAATTATCATTAACATTGGAATAAAGGTTTACATTTTTAGCTTTAATTCCCGCTCCGGTAACGCCCGTTTTTGAATCCACAATAATTCGGTCTGTTTCAATTAAATTTCCGGCCAATAAAGGCGCCAGTCCTAAAATGGCACTTGTGGGAAAACAACCGGGATTCGCTATTAAACTGGCCTCTTTTATTTCATTATAAAACAATTCCGGACTTCCAAAAACGGCTTTTTTAATACCTTCAGGATATATATGGTTTATTTTATACCAGGCTTCATAAACTTCTTGTGAATTCAACCGAAAATCACCGGAAAGATCTATAATTTTAAATTTTTTGTCATTAAAGCGTTTCACAAAATCCATAGAAACACCGTGAGGCAACGCAAGGAAAACAAGATCCAATTCGTAGTTGTCTATATCATTGATCGATACCAATTTTTGATCGGCAATTCCTTGTAAAAAAGGATGCACGTCAGAAAACAATTCTCCTGCCCTGCTTTCCGAAGTAATCATTGCGATTTCAACATCGGGGTGATTGGTGAGAATACGCACCAATTCGGAACCTGTATAACCAGTAGCGCCAATAATTCCTATTTTCTTTTTATTCATTATTTTTCAATTCTTTTAATGATTTTTGTAAAACATCCATTACTTTTTCCAAATCTTCCTTACTTATATTTAAAGGAGGAACGAAACGCAGCACCCTGTCGGCAGTTGCATTTGCCAACACGCCATTGTCAAGCATTTTTTGTACTAAAGGTTTTGTCTCAAAATTAAATTCCACGCCAATCATCAATCCTTTTCCCCGAATTTCTTTGATATCCGGATTTTTTAATGCTAAAATTTCAGCCATCAACCAATTGCCTTTTTCTGCTGCTTGCTTCAAGAGATTTTCTGATTCAAGCACTTCAATGGTTGCCAATGCGGCAGCGCATACCAGTGGATTTCCTCCAAAAGTTGTTCCGTGGTCGCCAAAATCGATGGCTGCACTCACTTTTTCATTTGAAAGAATAGCGCCAATTGGAACACCGCTTCCCAATGCTTTGGCTAAAGTCATAATATCCGGTTCTACCCCAAAATGTTCCTTGGCAAACATTTTTCCTGTTCTTCCCATTCCGCATTGAATTTTATCAAAAATCAAAACAATATTTTGATCATCACAAAAAGTTCTTAATGCTTTTAAGAACGTTTTATCCGCAACATTTACGCCGCCTTCCCCTTGTATGGGTTCAATAATAATGGCGGCTGTATGGTTGTCGACTGCTTTTTTTACAGATTCCATATCATTAAAAGATACTTGCATAAAACCCTGCGGAATTGGCTCAAATCCTTTTTGATAGGCCTTTTTACCCGATGCAATAGTTGCCAATGTTCGGCCGTGAAATGAATTTTCAAAAGAAATGATGTTTCCGCCTCTTCCCTTGCTATGCGCATATTTACGCGCAATTTTAATAGCGCCTTCAACAGATTCCGCCCCACTATTCGAAAAGAAAACGCGATCTAAACCCGACAATTCCACCAGTTTTTTAGAAAGCATCACCTGTGGTTCACTCAAATAAAAGTTTGAAATGTGAATTAATTTTGCTGCCTGGTCCTGAATGGCTTTTACCACTTTTGGGTGACAATGGCCAACACTGTTTACGGCAATTCCGCCCAACATATCAATATATTCATTGCCTTCTACGTCCCAAATACGGGAACCTTTTCCGTAATCAAAAGTTAAAGGATAACGTTTAAAGGTCTGTAAATAATATTTTTTATCTAGTTCGTTGTATGTTTTATTGCTTATAGCTGTCATTTTTTAAATACTTTAAATTATGCCTTGATAATGGTTCCCTCATTTTGATTTTCAAAAAGAGCAGTAATTTGTTCAGGAAGTGTTCCGTTAATGATTCTGGCTAATTTCGCCCCTTTAATTATGGCAATTTCACAAGAATCTATTTTGGGAATCATTCCGCCTTTGATGATATTTTTTTCCTTTAGGTGATTTATTTCTGCAACGGTAATTTCATGAATCATAGAATCTGTATTGTTCATATCCAATAATAATCCGTTAACATCTGTTAAAATAATATACTGGTCGGCAAAAAGGGCTCCTGCAATATGGCCAGCAAACAAATCGCCGTTAATATTATAGTCGTTGCCATTTTTGTCTGAAGCCAAACAAGTAATTACCGGAATAAAATCATTTTCTAACAACAATTTAATTAAGGTAACATCAACATTTTCAACATCGCCAACCTGGCCTAAATCAACCATTTCAGTCTTTCCGTTTATCGTATGCTGATGCAACCGTTTTTTGGCCATAATCATCTTTCCGTCTTTACCTGAAAGTCCAACCGCTTTATGGCCCATCTCATT
>CAMDPE010000110.1 GCA_945903795.1 Lutibacter flavus
ACCACTTAATTTAATTATGAATCTTTGAAATTAGGAGATTATACACTTATAAAGTGTTGACGGAATATGAAATTCCCCTGACGTTTATAGAGGAACTTAAGGAATATTACTAAGATCGATTTTTAAACTAAAAAAACGGACCAGAAAATCCAATATGCTTTATTTGCAGTAAGTTAGGTTGTAAAATTGGCGGTTTTAATAAAAAAATGTCTAACTTATTTAATCATTATTAACTGTAAATTAGCAATTCCTCTTCATCATCTGATTATTTTTTTCATCTCTCAAACCTTATTTTTTGTATATTTGATATACTATGCGAAAGAAAAATATTTTATCCGCTATTTTACTTTTATTTACTACGCTTATATTTTCTCAATCTGTTTATATTGGAAAACTTCAAGAAATATCCCACACGTCGCTGGACAGCGTGAACAATACCATCTATGTTTTTTTTAAGGATTACTACAAAAAAATTGATCTGGAAACTTTTGAAATGGACAGCGTAAAAATGGTTGTTGACCCTCAATTTGAATTTATGGGCGCTAAACCTTTGTTGGTGAATTCAAACTATTATTTTGTGCATAATTCCGGCGGAATTGTATACAAATTACAGAATGATACGATTAAGCGAATAGACAATTCTTTTAACCACAAAATGCAAATCAATTCCAATATTTTTGTTTACAATGGCAGAATTTTACGGTACGGCGGTTATGGTTTTTGGAGTGCCCGAAATTTCTTTACCTATTTTGATACTGATTTGTTGGAATGGGAGGCTTTAAGTCCTGTGAATTCTAAAGAAGTGCCCAAGGGAACTTTTGACGGATTGTATACTTTGGACAAAGATGACGCCTATTTTTTTAATGGTAAAAGCATTGACGATTTTAATAAAACGGACACGTATTTTAACAATGAAGTATGGAACTACAATTTTAAATTACAAGAATGGCGTTATTTAGGAACTGCTAATTTTATTGATTTAACTCATTATGTTTATCCAATACGTTATAAAAAATCCTTATTGGTGCTTTATACCAACGGAATATCAACCATCGATTTGGTCAATAACAAACTCTCAAAATTTAAGCATGGCAAGTATTCCATGAATTTAATACCATCTTTAAATCATTATTTTTTGAATGACCGCTTTTATTTTTTCTATTTCAAAGAAAACAATAAAATTTATTTAAAAAGTGTCAGCGAAAATGAATTTATAGGTGAATTTGTTTCTGAAAAACCTTTTTATAGCAATTATAATTTATTAAAAGGATCTTTTTCATTGGCAGGGAGCATACTATTATTGGCATTTTTGGCCAATGTTGGTTTTAGGCAATTCAAAAAAAGAAAGAAAATTGTTTTGTTGGACAATGGTTTGCGCTATCAAAATCAATTTATTGAATTTGACCAAAAAGCGATGGAGATTTTAAAATTGTTGGTTTTGGGCACTGATGTGAGCTCTATTAAAATATTAAGCGTTGTGGAAGAGAAGCAATATAGCGCGGCCCACAATGAGAGAATAAAAGTGCAAAAACTTGAAGAAATTAACCTAAAAATTAAAACGCTTCTCAATTTTAGTGACGATATTATCCAGGCTAAAAAATCTGAAACAGACAAAAGAATTCGACAGTATTTCGTCAATAAGAATTTATTTTTTCTGTCTAAAAAAGACATCTTAAAGTAAATTTGTAATAAGCCTTAAATATAAAATAGTTTAGGTACTATAGTTTTTTAAAAATTCCGTAAAAGACATTGGTTGTAATTTTCTGGATTTATAATGTGCTAAGTATGTTTTGTAATTTTTTAATGCAAATTCTTTAATAAATATGGAGGTTTTTTTGTCACTAAAATTCATTTAAAAAATATTGTTTAATGGTTAATAAGTTTTTAGATTTCTAATTTAAGAAAAATATATTAGAAATCAAAGAGATAGCTCAATTGTAGTAGCCACTTTACCTATAAAATTAAAAAGATAACCATTTGGTAACATAGTCAATTTCACAATTTTGTTGGTTGTTTCGTTTTTTTAATAATTTTTGATAATGCGTTTATCAACCCGGCGTAAGAATATAACGCTAAGGATAAATAGAATTTTTTTAGCAAATTTGCACATTGATATTTTGTAAATGATAAAAAGTACTTTTCCCGTTTCAAACGATACCGCGCAAGAGCAATTGTTGCTCAAAGCCAAGATCAACCTTTTACAGCAAGAACTTAATGATATTGAACAAAAAACAAATGCTTTTGAAGCCATTTTGCGTTCGCATTTAACCAATGAACTTATTGAGGAACAAGAGTTGACGGTACTTTACAAAAAAGTGCAACTGGCAAAAAAAGAAAAACGTTTTGCGCAAAAAAGGAAGGGGAAGAATTTTAAGGAAGTTGATGGCTTAAAAGTGATTGCCAAAAAAAACTTAAATGAAACAAGCGAAGATGATCAAAAGGAAAAAAAGCGACTTTACAGGGAAGCTATGCTTTTTGTGCATCCCGATAAATTTTCGATGCAAGGCGAAAAAATTGATCTTGCGACTGAAGTGACCACCAAATTAATACAAATTTACCAAACCGGCAGCTTGTCCGAACTTCAAATTTTCCATACGCACATTTTTAGCGGAAATGCGATGATGCAGTTTCCGATAAATTCTGAAATTAATGCAACTGCCACAGCCGATTCTTATTTGCAAAATGAGCTCCTGAAATTGGAAAAACAACTGCAAGCCGCCAAAACCAAACACACCTATAAAGTGCTTATGGAATATGAAAATCCGCTGACATTTATAGATGAATTAAAAGAATATTATCAAGACCGAATTTTTAAACTGAAAAAACGAACTCGAAAAGCATCTATGTTTGATTTGTAGTGTTTATTAAAAAAGATGGCTTTTGAAATCTTTTACATCACAAGCTGTAAAGCAGCAATTCCTCTTCATCATCGGGTATTTTTATAATATTGACATATTTAAGCCCCAATTTTTCTATGAGTTTTTGTGAGGCTATATTTTCTTTGGTGGTGATGGCACTGATGCGTTTAATCTGAAACTCATTAATGCCAGCTTCCAGCAGTTTTGCAGCACTTTCATAACCATAACCTAAATTCTCGAAGTCGGGCAACAAGGCGAAACCAATATCAATGCCTTCCAAACCTTCCCGGTTATACAATCCGCAAGTGCCTATTTTACGGTTGTCAACTTTTCTGATGAGCGTATAATTTCCATAGCCAAGTTTTTCCAGTTGCGGCGTCATTCTTTTCTTAATGTAAGTTTTGGCATCTTCCACCGATTTTACGTTTCTGTCGCCAATATTTGCAAGCCATTTCGGGGTATTTACCAATTCAAAAATGAATTCGGCATCTGCTGAAGTAGTGGGTTGTAAAATTAACCGCTCGGTTTCAAAATGTTTGTAGGTTTTCATTTTTAACAGGTGCTAATGGTTTCGAACTTGAACAATTTCGTAATTTTTATTTTGAATGTTGTGCACTTTCTATTCCAAATAAGTCAGTTGGCTGTTCCGTAAAAGTATCATTAAATAAAAAAACGGTTAAGAAAATGTAGGCGATAAAGGCAAAAATAATCAGGATTTGCACGATGGATGTTTTCTGAATTGCTTGCCTTGATTTCACATCACACACTTCGCCGGGGCAGTATTGGGCCTTTTCTTTGTAAAATAGATTATAAAATTTGCATCCTATGCAAATACCAAAAGCCGATTCGAAGAATAAGAACAGCAGACAAATTAAACAGATAAGGCCCGTAATTGGGCTATAGGTATTTGCAACCACCAAAAGAACAAACATAGTTGCGGCCAACACTACGCCAATGATCCAGGCAAACTTTTTTTGCGCGGCACCCACATATTCGGGAACCTGATTTCTCACAATTAAACGCCCTACGATTAAAGTCGGCGCAAATTTAGGATTCACAAATACCCTTATTAAAATATCGGCAAGGAATATGGTTATGGCATATTTTAACATTAAAAAATCACCTTTCATAATTACGACCATAATGGAGATAAACATCAGTAAAAAGAGCAATCCGGCCGCAGCCCTTATTTCTCGCTCATTTAATACAGGAATATTATATCCTTCAACTTCTTCCCCAAATTTTATGACTTTGCTCATTGTTTGTTTTTTATCTAATTGGACGTTTTCAACTAACTTTTGTTACAAAGGAAAAATTAGTCAAAACTTGCTACAAAAAATGTATGCTATGAATTACTGATATTGAATATAAATAGGTTTTGGCGTAAATTTCAATAACTCTTCGGGCGAATACATTTTCCAACCATTTTTATTGTCGTTTTTATAAAATAATTTAAAGCCGGTAAATTGCACAGGTTCTCTATAAATATAGCGCAGGTATGTAGATCTTTTTAAAATTTTGTCGCCAAATCCGTCCATATCCATCACAACCTGAACTTCAGGAACTATTTTTATATTTTTATAATTGGTCACCATTCCTTGGGTAAATCGGTGCACGACCAACACTTTTGGCGGCAGGTTATTTTCCCTAACCAATTTTGCCAGAATAGCAATCACATTGTTGATGTCCTCGGCATCAAAAGTTCCAATTTTTTTACCGGGAACGTGGCCATTCTTTAAGGAAAATTCGGGATCAATTCCCAAATGAACGTTGGGCAGTTTCAAATAGGTTTCCAGCGCGGTAACTTCGTCCTTCACATTGCTGTGCCCAACCTGAATGTCTAAAAACACCAAAGCATCGATTGATTTTGCCCAATCCATAACGATGTCTATTTGTTTAAAAGGCATTCGCAATCGGTACATGTTTGCACTTCCGGGCGCGGACTGAGCCGTAACAGCGATATAGTGTAAAGCAGGAATTGTTTTTGTAGTTGGATCGGCAGCTTGCCATTTGGCAACTTCGCCCTGCAGTTTTTTAAGCATTTCATCTTTAGGTAATTCACCCAAAATCCCCATTCTAGTGGAATACAGATTGCCGTAAAAAGCAATGATTCTGTTGTTCGGAAATACCGCCCCAGGCAATGGATACGGGGTTTTTACGGGCCAAAATCCAGTGGTGTCGTTATTGGATAAGGCAATCATTCTATTGTTGTAATCGACCGTGTCGATTGCGGAAATTTTCTTTTCTGGAGCAGCTATGGTTTTTACGGTATCTTTTTCGCCGTTTTCCATCCTTGGTTCCTGGGCTTTGCCTTTATTGCAACTGCTGGCAAAAATCATTATAAAAATAAGAAGTATTAAAGTAGGGAATTTGAGGTACGATTTTGTCATATTATTTTTATTGAATGTTTTGCCGGTTTGTGCCGGTTCCAATTTAATGCGATAGCGCGCATTTGGAATTCGGCCTCAAATTTTATGGCGAACAAATATAATAAAACAATCTTTATGTAATTTTTTAACTGGTATAATTTAAGGCTTGTAAGCAAGTAAAATTTTTATTTATGGAAATACAAATATTCCACGCAATCAGGATTTCTTAGAAACCCTTCAAAATCCAATCAACAGCAGCTTCCATTGTTGAGAAGGGTTTAATTTTTAATTCACTTTCTTGAATTTCACCTAAAAATGGAAAAACTATTGTTTCTGGAATTTCTGAGATTACGGCTAGTTTTATTTTTTTAATGTAATCCTCTTTTTTTAGATAGGCAATCAGGGTTTTAAAACTTTCCATATTCATGATAAGTTCACAGCCAGTTAAATTATTTATTACGCCTTTAATTTTTTCATCAATTAGCTTGTTTTTATTTAGATATTCCCAAGAATCAATAATATCATTGACATCAACTTTTCCAATAAAATTTCTAATTAATATAGATTCCGGATACAAATCATGTTTTACATATTCTATACTCATAATAGGTATGTTATTTTTTAAATTTTCAAAATTAGCCAAACCAAATTCCAATCAATTTGTTTCAAGCATCCTAAATCCAAAAAACTAAATTTATAGTAAGGCCAATGCAATTTTTTTAGCAGTCCATCAAATATAAGGAAAATAAAGCAATAAAATGGGTGATTTTTGGAAGTATTGGTTTATCAATAAATTTATCGAAGATCACGTTCTGCCTCTAAAATTTCATTGACTGCCGCCTGGTAATTTTTAATGCTGCCGGCTTTTTTTATCTTTTTTAAGGCTTTGTGCGGATTTGAAAACAGCACTGAAAAATATTCCCACAAATGGTACATTTTCAATAAAAGATGTGTTGAACCCGACAACGATTCACTGTAATTTTGGAAAAGCGTGTCGTGAAAGGTCCTGAACATTTCAAGTTTGTTTGCAGGGTATTGTGTGGTGTTGTTTTTTATCATACTTGGCAAAAAAGGATCGGCAATCAAGCCACGTCCAATCATCCAGTGGTCAATGCTTGGAAAACGTTCCTGCATTTCGTGAAATTTCGCCACAGAAGTAATGTCGCCGTTATAATAAAGTTTCAGGCTGGTTTGGTTGATGCATTGTTGAAAAGCATCCAAATGAACGCCGCCTTTATACAATTGTTTTCCAATGCGCGCGTGGATGGCTACATTTTTAATGGGATATTTTTCCAAAATTGGCAACACCTGCAAAATTTCATCATTGTTGTCGTAACCCAAACGCATTTTCATGGAAACGATAATGTTGGATTCGGCGTGAACTTTTTCAAGAATTTTGTCAATTCTTTCCGGGTCGCTAATGAGTCCGGAACCCATTCCGCATTTGGTGACCATTGGGTACGGGCAGCCTAAATTCCAGTTTAATTCTTTATAGCCAAGTTGTTGCACGTAGTTGGCAACGAACAAAAACTCATCGGCATCATTGGTGATAATTTGCGGAATCACTTCCAAACCCACATTGTTTTCGGGCAGCAAGTCGCGCTCATACGCCTTTTTGATCACCAAACTTCCGTTTAAGCGAATATAAGGCGAATAAAAGGTGTCTATGCCGCCAAAAATGGTGTTAAAGGCGTTTCTGAACCGAAAATCGGTAAATCCTTGAAGGGGTGAAGAGAGCAGCGTGTAGTCCATATCGTTTTTGGTTGCGCAAAGATACTATTTTATGATTTTAGATTTATGATTTTGGATTTACGATTTTTCAAGTTCAACATTTAACATATAACTTTTCAACTTTCAAATCTGATTAAAATCAATTATTTGGATGATTAATATCACGTTATTTTGTAAAATTACTTCGACAGTTTGACCAAAATCATTGCAAGCTATTTCCGATTTAGGGTATTTTGGTAAAAAATATAACAATGCTTATAAGTTTCTTTTCAGTCTTGTTTTTATTGTGCTTGCTTTATTTGTCGATGATGCCAATAGTGCTGTTTATCGACACAAAAACAAATCAATATTACCTGCAAGTAAAAGGTTTGGTAAAAGCAAGCATAGAAAGTCACGAAGAAGAATTGTTCAGAATAAGACTGCAGTTGTTTTTTTTAAGTTTTTATTTTTACCCGCTTAGAAATATTAGCTTGGGAAAAAACAAAAAGACCTTAAAAAGTGCAGAAAATAAAAAGAAAATTGGCAAGGGAATAAGCCTTGAAAAAGGTTTGCGGATGCTAAAATCGTTTAAGGTGAAAAGATTTCTTTTTGATATCGATACAGGCGATTGCATTTTGAATGCAAAATTATATCCGCTATTTGCCTTGCTGAATTATCATTTTGGCGGATTTATAGTCAATTTTGAAGGAAGAAACCGAGTGGAACTGCATATTTACAGCAGGCCAATATATTTAATTAAATCATTTATAAACCTTTAAAAAACAATAGTATGGAATTACGTATGGAAGAATTGTTGGGGAAAATCACCGACTTTATCAAGTCGGAAGCCAACACGGAAACTGTGATAGGAAAACAGTTTGAATTGGGAGAATTTAAGTGTGTACCGGTAATTAAAGTTGGTATGGGATTTGGTTCTGGCGGTACAACAGATAACCAAAAAAAAGATGTTAAAGGTGAAGGAGCATCTCAAGGCGGCGGCGCTGGCGCTGGTGTAGGCATTGAACCCATTGGTTTTTTGGTAAGCAGAGGAAGTGAAATTTCTTTTATTGCCGCAGGAAAATCAGGCGGACTTGCTTCAGTATTTGAAAAAATGCCTGAAATGATAGATAAGATTGCCAAAGCCAGAAGCAAGGAAAAAGAAACTGCTTAATTTTTTTGATTGGTGCTGTTTAACAACAGTTTAAAAATAAAATCGAGAAAGTATTTTTAAATATTTTTTCGATTTTTTTGAACTTTAAATTTTCAATTTTTCCAACTCTTGTTCGTAATCATATTGTAAATCTTCATGCAATGCAAGCATCTTTTTTTCGATGGTTGCTATTTCTCTGTCGAACAGATTTTTAAGCACCGTATTTTTATTGATGGAAGGTTTAAAAGCCTTCAATTTTTTGCAGAAATAGAGCAGGAGTTCCACTTCGGTTTCCTTGTTTTTTGAATAACGGATGGCGGTTTTAATGCTGCGCAAAATTTTACGGACGCTCTTTTTAATGAAGTAATACGTTTTTGTGTTAACTTGTTCAAACTGCTCGTCAATTTCCAGTTTTATGCTGCTGATATAGCCTTCTTCATTGGAAGATTCAAACAAAAGATAGGTAAGCAGCTCCTTATTCTCCTTTTTGAATTTCGACAAACGCAAACAGAGTTCCACCAATTCCTTTTGTGAAAAATGCAATAATTCTGTTTTAATTTCTTTAATGGTGACTGCTTTCATTGCACCAATTTAGGCAAAAGATCGAATTAACAGGTGATTTATGTTGAAGAATTTTTGTTTGGCAGACAATTCCGTTTGCCGACAATTATTTACCATTCATCGACATATAATTTAAACCTGTCGAATAACTACCTAAAAACATTGGAATCTTAGGATCTTTGTTGATTATTTTTAATTAGGCTAATTAGAAATTTTAAAAATAACTAATACACTATTGATGAGAAAAAGTCTGAACATATTGCTGGTTGAAGATGATATGATAGAAATTATGAAATTTAACAGAACAATTTCAAAATTGGCGTGTCACCACAATATTGTTGAAGCTAAAAATGGAGAAGAAGCGTTGGAAATTTTATATAATAATGAATCGTTGCCCGATCTTATTTTGTTGGATTTAAATATGCCCAAAATAAACGGCTTTGAATTTTTAAGCATCATCAGAAATAATGACCTTTTAAAATATATTCCAACCGTTATTTTAACCTCGTCAAACGACCATAAAGATGTTGCAGAATGTCACCAGCTTGGCATTTCTGGTTATTTGGTTAAACCTTTAAAATACAGCGATTATTCCGAATCCATTAAAACGATGCTGGATTACTGGTGTTATAATGAATTTGTGCAAGCTTAAGGTTTAACACCATGCGTCAAAAAGAACAATTACTTCAAAAATTAAAACATCAAAATGAGCAGTTGAATGACTATGCCCATTTGGTTTCGCACGACCTAAAATCATCTTTAAGAGACCTTTCGGCCTTGTTAGAATGGGTGAAAGAGGATTATATCGAAAAAACTGGAGAGGAAAGTGTTTGCAATTTGAACCTTATGGAGGCGAAAATTGAAAAGATGGATCAGTTTTTAGAAGACATTATCAATTATTCGGAAATTGGTGCGACAAGTCTAAAAATAACTACCATAGATTTGAATAAAAAGTTAACTGAAATAATAGAAAGCATTCATATTCCCCAAAATATTAGCATCGTTGAAAAAGGCGATTTGCCCATTTTAAAAGGGGATGCAAGAAGATTGCGCCAAGTTTTTCAAAATTTAATCAGCAATGCCGTTAACTTCAATGATAAAGAAAAAGGCTTGGTTGAAGTAAGTGTTGAAGAAGCGGAGGATTTTTACACTTTTTCGGTTAAAGACAACGGTCAGGGAATTCCGCAGGAATATCACGAAAAGATATTTAATACCTTTACAACATTGGGTTATCAGGAGAAATCTACCGGAATGGGACTTTCCATCGTAAAAAGGGTTTTAGACTTT
>CAMDPE010000111.1 GCA_945903795.1 Lutibacter flavus
ATTTAACTTCCGGTATTACCGTAAACACCAATAATACGATTACCATTGATGCGCAAAACGTTGGCATTTTACCCGGACTTATTGAACCTGATATTCTTCAAAAAATAAAAGCAATACCGGGAATTAGCAGCGTAAACGAAACCATTTCAAATATAAATATCCGTGGAGGCTCCAACGATCAAAATTTATTGATTTGGGATGGTATAAAAATGTATCATTCTGGTCATTTTTTTGGTTTAATATCGGCCTTCAATCCCTATTTAATTAAAAACGCAACCCTTATAAAAAACGGAACAAGTCCGCAGTATAACGATGGCGTTTCGGGAACCATTAATATTGAAACACTCAATAAAATTGAAGAAAAACCTTTTGGCGGAGCCGGGTTTAATCTTTTAAGCATTGATGCTTATGGCCAAATACCCATTTCGAAAAAAGTGGCTATTCAATTTTCCGGCAGACGTGCCATCACAGATTTTGTAGAAACACCCACTTTTAAACAATATTTTAAAAAGGCATTTCAAGACTCAAAAGTCACCACAGTTTCAGGCGCTTCAAATGATCAGGTAAAAACAAATTCAAATTTTAATTTTTACGATATCAATTTTAAAATTTTATATGACCTAAACAATAATAACAGTATCCGACTTAGCTTTTTAAATGTTGAAAACAAGCTACATTTAAATGAAGCTTTGCAGTCTGAAACCTTTTCATTCAACAAAACAAGTGAGGTTGAACAAAAAAATATTGCTGTTGGATTGCTTCTCACAAGCACTTGGAGCCAAAAATTTAAAACATCTATACATACTTATTATACAAAATACGATATTCATTCTGAGGATTTTTCCCTGTTAACAGAGCAGCGATTGATACAAAAAAATGAAGTGTTGGAAACAGGACTTAAACTAAATACTTACACCAAGCTTTCTGAAAACTTGCAACTTTTAAAAGGTTATCACTTTTATGAATTGGGAATCACCAATACAGAAGACGTAAATTTGCCTGTATTTATAAGAACCATTAAAAATGTGATTAGAAATCACTCAGTCTTTAGTGAGCTGAATTATTCTTCAACCAATCGTAAAACATTTTTTAATGGCGGCTTCAGGTTAAATTATATTGAGAAATTTGGAACCTTTATTTTAGAACCAAGAATACAGGCCTTACAAAAATTAAATGCCAATTTTTCCATAAAAATCTCAGGAGAATTTAAAAGTCAAAATGCCACACAAATAATTGATTTACAGGAAGATTTCTTGGGAGTTGAAAAAAGTCGCTGGACTTTGGCCGACAATAAATCTATTCCCATTATTAAAAGCAAACAAACTTCGTTTGGAATAAATTATAAAAAAAACAATTTTTTCATTGATTTAGAAGGGTTTTATAAAAAGGTAAATGGCATAACTACTGCCAATCAGGGATTTCAAAATCAATACCAATACCTTAAAAGTTCCGGCAGTTATGCCGTAAAGGGAATTGAGTTTTTAATAAACAGAAAAACTAACACTTACAGCACTTGGTTTGGCTATACCTTCAATGAAAATAATTATGATTTCCCTATGTTAACACCTTCCAAATTTCCCAGTAATTTAGATATAAGACATCAAATTTCATTTGGAAACACCTACACTTATAAAAAGTTTGATTTCGCTTTAGGATTACTTTGGCGAACAGGAAAACCACACACCACACCAATTCAAAACAATGCGGTTGGCACAAATGGGATAAGCAATTTCATCAATTATAACAAACCTAACAGCAATAGACTCCCCAACTATTTTAGAACCGATTTTTCGTCCACCTATAAATTTGATTTAAGCGAAAAAGTGAATGGAATGATTGGTGTTTCAATTATAAATGTGTTTAACAGTAAAAACATTTTAAACACATATTACAAAATCAACAGTGAAAAGTCCATAAATACAATAAACAATATGGCAATTAATACCACGCCAAACCTCACTTTCAGGGTTTATTTTTAGCAATAATCTTAAAAAAATTTAAGTATTACTTGTGAAAATTATAGGAATATTAAAAACGCACTAAAAATTTCTAAATAATTATTTATCAATTGTTTAACCAATTAAATTTATTGTTTAAAATTTTAAATGAATTTTATGCAATTCGTGAATTTTACTATATATTTGTTATAGAAAATGCCCAATAAATTTTTCAATATCCAGTAATGAACTTTGATAAATGATGGCTAATGTTGCTTATTGAAAAAGAAAATATTATTTTTTGCCAAACTGATTTAGCTATGTAAAATAATTGGTATTTATGTTGAATTGCCCTAAGCGGATAAACATTGTTTATTAAAAAATTAAATTACTTGTCTATTATTTCGATATTCATGAAAACTTTTAATAAAAAAAAATGAAAACATTAATCACTTTATTCACATTATTATCCTTTGTTTTTGTAAAAAGTCAAGAAACCCTTAGTATTAAAGCAACTTTTAACGGTCATGAAGAAGGTTTTTATTATTTTACTGACTATAATGACAACAGTTTCTTTTTTGAAGGCGTTGAAGCTGCTGCATTAGAAAAATTTGACCTCACTAACAATCGTTTTATTGGCAAAAAATTTAATATAACCTACAAGGTTGAAACCACAAAAGGCGAATATGGTGAAGAATACTATGCCTCAATTATTGTTGATTTGGTGCAGGAAGAATAACTTTTTTGATGAAGTTTAAATTTTTAATTTGAAACACTATTGATTAAAAATATTTAACAAAAAAACATATTCTATCAAAAATGAGTAAAACAATAAAACTATTGAAAGAGACCACAAATAACATAAAAGTAAACGGAACACTTGTTAAAAGAAACTTCTTATTTATTTCTCGTTGGGGCGAATCTTTAGATATTGCCTACGCAACACTGTTAGAGGGAAATAATGTTAAATTATATATTGAGGAAAAATCTTGCCGAGAAATAGGCTATGGTTTTGTGACAAAAGTATTAGACTGGAAAAAACATGTTGCTTGGGCTGATGTTATTATTTTTGATTACACCGGCTATGGAAAAGTTTGTGCCGATTTAAGGGCAGCAGGCAAGGTAGTATTTGGTGGGTCAGAATATACCGATAATTTGGAGTTAGATCGCAATTTTGGCCAAGATGAACTTAAAAAACACAAAGTCAAGACCTTACCTTGGAAAGAATTTTTCAATTTTCAGGATGCCATAGAGTATGTTCAAAAAAATCCGGATGCCTACGTTATAAAACCAAGTGGGGAAACACAAGAATTTAAGCAACTGCTTTTTGTTGGCAATGATGATGAAGGACTAGATGTTATGAGGGTTTTAAAAGCTTATGAGAAATCATGGGGGAATGATTTTGGCACTTTTCAACTTCAACGAAAAGTAAAAGGAGTTGAAATTTCGGTATCCGCTTTTTTTAACGGCAGTGAATTTATTTATCCTTTAAATATTACATTTGAGCATAAGAAACTTTTCCCAAAAGAATTGGGCGTTTCAACCGGAGAAATGGGAAGCAGTATGTTTTGGGTAAAAGATTCCCCAATATTTGATGCAACTTTGAAAAAATTTGAGTCTACCTTGGCTAAAAAGGGTTTTAGAGGCCATATAGATCTCAATTGCATTGTAAATGGAAATGGAATTTATCCGCTAGAATTTACCTCTCGCTTTGGCTTTCCACAAATATTTATTCAACGCGCCGGACTTCATGAACCTATGGGAAATATGCTTTATAAAATAGCGAAAGGCGAAAATTTCACCATCAATGTAAAAAAAGGATTTCAAATAGGTGCTTTTGTTGTGGTACCTCCCTTTCCTTTTGATGATAAAAAAACATTCAATCTTTTTTCCAAAGACTCAGTCGTTATTTTTAAAAAGGAAATGAAAGAAGGAATTCATCCGATGCATTTAAAAAAGATTCATGATGAATGGCTAATTACAGGTGATACAGGGATTGCATTGTTGGTTACGGGAACTGGTATCACTATGAGAGATGCCCAAAAAATGATGTATAACCGTATTGGAAATCTCATTGTAAATAACTGCTATTACAGAACAGACATTGGTGACCGCTGGCTTGAAGATTCTGACAAGTTAATGTCTTGGAGTCTTTTATAAAAATATATTTATAATTTCTTATGTTATGAACATTCATTTTAGCAACGCAACCAAAAACCCAGAACAATTTTTTAATATGTTGCCCGATGATTGGAAACCTTTTATCGTTCCGTATTGGGACAGTTATAAAGATGTTGCAAAAATATATGTACTAAAAGAAGATGATGAAATAGTTGCAGGTGGACTTGTTTTTACAAAAAGCCTTCCAGATATGAGTGACTTTGAAAGATCGTTACAACATTTATTTTCTGAAGGCTATTTGTACATCGGTTTTATTTGGGTTCCTCTCAACAAAAGAAATCGGCAATTGGCATCCCAATGGCTGACTTTATTGAAAAATCAAGATCCAACCCAAAAATATTGGCTCACTATTGAAGAAGAGTGGCTAAAACATTTCTATGAAAAAAATGATTTCAAACTGATTAAAGAAAGTAACAATGCCGTTGATAAAGAATGGTTGTATACTTATAGTTAAAAGCCCAAAGCCCAATAAAAGAAAATTAAAAGTTGAGAGATGAAAACCTGAATAATTCGTAAATCAAAAATTTTAAATCCTTCAATTTTTTAATTTTTTTACTGCATAAATAGCATAAGCCACACTGGCAATTAAAACGAAATAAATTCCACCGTCTATAGGCAATCCAGGCGGTGGTGGTTGATTTTGTGGAGGTGGTGGTTCTTTCTCTGCAAAAACAGAAACACTTGAAAACAACAATAACACACAATAATATGTCACCATTTTTCTTCTCATTTTATCGAATGTGATTTCTCAGTAAAATCACTATTTTAATATTTGTTGATCAGAACTGTTGCAGATTAAATACTTCTTTGTCTATTATAAAAAACGTATTCATCACTATGTTATTATTTATTCAATAATAATTCTTTTGTTAATGGTTCCTTTTATGGTGTTTATTTGAACAATATAAACCCCTGTTGCCAGTTTTACAGGCAATGAAATAACCCTTCTGTTAAGATTACTATTCCAAATTTTAATGGTTTGTCCTAAATAATTATTAAGGATTATATTTTGTATTTCATCTGTGCCATTATTTTTAATTTGCAATTCTTCAATGGCATTATTCATAAATACATGATAATTATGATCTTCAATACTTGGTGCTACTTCCAACACGCCCGATGTAACATCATTTACCACCAATTTGATCATTTTGAAAACCAAAGCAAATCGGTCTAAATATTCTCCCGCATCCAATTCAATCTCAAAAGGATGATGGGTAATATTGTGCGTTTTCCCCATAAATTTATCTTTAATATGTACAGTTATGTTTTCATCCATATTTTCGAGTTCCTCAATTTTGATGCTTGCCAATCCAGCTTTCGAAATTTTAAGTCCTAGCGGTAATTCTTGGTCATCATTAAAATTATTTACACCCTGAATGACTAATTTACGCTGACCAAGTTGCCAAAACATATCTTCCTTATTGTCTTCATTTAATGGCGCATCATAACCAAAATCAAATTGATTTGAAGTGTTTTTATCCATAGTAACCAATAACGGACGATGATAACCCCACGGAGAACCAAATATTAATCTAATTTTTGGCCTGTTATCAACAGGTGTTTCTGCGGTTTCTGATTTTTTAGACACTGCTGTTTTCATAAATACTGAACTTCCTGTAGATTCTCTTACGAATACCCGCTGACTGTTTTTGAAATTTAAATTTCCAGGTGTTGTTCCAGCCTCTACAAAAAATCCTTGCCCTACAGGGATATAACGCTCAGGTGTTTTTGAACTAACTGCACCAGTATTTGCCGTTAATGGCACATTTGACGCACCACGAACACCACCACCTAAGCTATAAGTTGCATAGCCTCCTTCATACTGAGCCAATAAATGATTATCAGATTTACCAAAATGATCCCAGAAACGCAGTGCCCCATCAAATACATCGGCAGTGCCGTTACAACCTATACAAGTCTTTCCGTTATTTTTAATAAATTCATTGGCATCCAAAGCGGAAGGATAAGGATTCCCAATCAAATAAGTTTGATTGAGATTCAATTGGGTGGTTGTAATATCGCCCGAATTTGGTTTCCCTACAAAAACATAATTTTGTGTAGCTGTAATAGGTGCTGTGCCTCCGGTTCCTTTCATTGAAAATCCATCTCCTACTTTAATTGAACCCCAATACCCAACGTTAACCCACTGATAATAATTAGCCCAAGCATTGCCATTTGTAACAGCATTATAAGTCCATATCCATCTGCTGGTTATTTTTATTGGATTTAAACCATTTGGCGTATCGGCCGAGTAAGCCCCATCAACAAAATTAATGGCTCTTGGATTGGTAGAATTTGTTCCATCCCTTAAAACATCAGGAAGTTTATATGGAGCATTATTTGCTGCACCTTGACGCGTAACCGGTGATGACCAATAATTATAATTGAAACTGTTTTTTTTGCCTTGCTGGTCACGTTCTATATATCCTGTGCTGGTTGGTTCAAAAATACTTTCGCTAGATTGAGTCGTGCTAAAATTAGCAAAAGAATCATATGTCCCGTATCTTTTTTGAAGTAATTGTGATTCTCCCTGTAAATCGATTACACCATCTAATTTTAAATAATGGGTAATCCATAACATTTCACCTGTACCCGTTCCATCAGACCCGGTATTTCCGTCAATTATTAATTTACTACCGGCTTCTGACAGTAATGCTAATAAAGTTATCGGTCTATTTCCGGAATTAATGGTATTCGAAATTTTTACAATATTCCAATCTATTGGATCACCATTTACGCCTAACTTATTTGGAGCGTCCCAAACAGAATTACCATAAGTCCAAGGAGTTGATGCACTAATGTCGATCCAGTTTCCATTACCTTTTGAAGTATAAGGTAACGGAGCCGTTTCGGCTTGTGGTTGCGTCATATTTAGCAATCTTCCTGAAATAAAACCTGTTTCGTTTAGGGTTCCTAAATTTACATCTGAGGTGCCTTGATTCATTTGATAATACCCAGCTAAATTAGCCCAGGCAAGACCATTAATATCCAGAGGAACAATCGATCCATGCACATTGCCTCCATTATCTTCAATTTCCTGATTCATCATTTGGCGAATTTGCTCTTGGGTTAAACTAATTTTCCAAATTCTTAATTCGTCTAACGAACCATTAAAATAATTGACGGGTTTGCTTCCCGATTTATACATTGCTCCAACTAGGAAGTTGAAAGTATTGTTTGTAGGTGCTGATCCATTTTTAGAATCCATCTCAATACCATCAAAATAAAGTTTATAGGTAGTGCCATCAAAAGTAATTGCTATGTGATACCATCTATTGATGTTTATTCCATTATGGGAAAGAACCATAAAATTGTTGGCATAAAATGAAATGCTGTTATTTACCAATCTTAAATCGAAACCAATAGTCATATTATTGGCATCTTTTTTGGAAAGTATGGTTTTTGTAAATCCATTTATCACATTCGGTTTTGCCCAAATTTCAAAACTGAATGCTCCCGTTACATTGAAATTATCATCGAAATTTACGTTGTCATCATTTCCATCAAAATAAATATTTGAACAATCTGCAATTGAAAAAGTGACAGGACTAGTTGAGGGACCACAAGGAGCAGTATTTGTAATGGTCCAAGACAATGTATAGGTCTCTCCACTTTCTCCCGTAAAACTAGAGGTTGGACTTGTAGCATTTGAGAAATTATAATTCATAGGATTTTGCCCGGAAGTAACCGCCCATTGTCCAATTGTTCCATTGGCAGAAAGATTTACCGTTGTATCTGCACAATTGGCAGTTGTAGTTACAGTGCCTGCATTTGCCGATTGAAAAGGGACTATGGTAATGTCCATGCTATCAGAAACCGTACTGCAAGGACCTGTGTTATCTGGATCATTTGCTGTATAGGTTAATGTGACTGATCCGGAATCTCCTGCACCAAAAGTATAAATTGCATTTGATAAATTAGTACTAAAAGTTCCAGATCCACCACTCCAAACACCAGTAGTGGCACTTCCGCCAAGTGTAGCTAACATGGCAACATTTGTTTCTGTTGAACAAATAATTATATCTGGACCTGCAGAAACAGTTGCAATAGGATTCACGGTAATAGTTCCTGTAGCTGTTAAAACTGAACAAGTTCCGGTTGTTTCAATTTCATACGTATAAGTGCCAGGGGCAGCCGTAGGAATACCACTAAACCTTAATGTGATTCCATTAAAAGTGCTCGTAACACCTGCCGGTAATCCCGTAACGTTTGGTGCGTTAATTCCACTTCCTACAGAATAAGTAATATCAGTGATTGGAGACCCCTCACATACTGTCTGAGCATCAGATCCGACCCCAGAAGTAAGAGATAAAAAGGGAGATAATGTACCAAAGGAAATATCATCCAAAGCAAAATCATTACCCCCAGCAATAGTATTAAGATTTCTGATTCTAACGACGGCAGTTGTTGCAGCACCTGAATTCCATACTGGATTGCTATAAAACCGTATCCAGTTTGACAAATTCACCTCACCCTCAGTGGTTGGTTTTGGAGCAGTACTCAAATCAGCAATGGAACCCACTAAAACTCCATTCACTTCAAATTGTAATCGTGCCGGCGAAACAGGATTTAAATTCATAGCATAAGCACTAAAATAATAATCGGTATTAGGCTCTACAGTAACCGTTTGCTGCCATATAATTCTTTGTCTGTTTGGCCCTGGTGGATCGGCAATAGTTGTCGTACTTCCATTAACCATCAATAAATTTCTAGGACCCGTTGTATTATTCGTATGGTCTCTTCCGTGAAAATTAGGATGATATCCAACACCATTTGAAGGACTATATGCACTTGTGTTAACGGCATAATCACCTTCGGGCCATAACCCAGAAGTAACAACACCCGTATAAAAAGCTTGATGTTGATTATATTCAGTTGTAAAACTAGGATTAAGTGGATCAAAATTAGTAAAATCACCGTCAGTAACCAGCTCTTGGGCCACACTTATTGAAGCAACATAAACGCAACCATCAGCTGTTGTGCCAACGACCTCAATAAATTGCGATGTGTCCACTGAAATACTGCTCCCAGTTTCTCCTGTACTCCATAACCAACTTACCATTGCGCTTGAATTTTTGGAATGGGCATACAATTTTACCTGATTTGGCCCAAAACAATAATCGGCAGTAATTTCTAATTCGGGATCTGGATGAACATTTACAGTAACATTTCTAGTTTGTTTACAGCCCTCAGTATTTTCAACGGTAACAGTATAATTGGTTGTTACTGTTGGGTAAACAGGTATCGTTTTATTAGTCGCTGATGGTATACCTGCATTCGGAGGAAGACCTGCAGTGGCAGCAGGAGAAGCTGTCCAGGAGTATAAATAGGTAGCGCCTGTTTTAATTCCTTGAATTTGAAAATTATCAATTCTAATATCTCTATTTCCAGAACCTGTAAGAGCTAGAGTAATTGCTAAGCTAGAAGGATTGCTGGCTCCAGGAGGTAATGTAAATGATCCAACATACCAATTATCGTTAGTCATTGTTATAGATCCAATATTTACAGATGTCCCTCCATTTTTACGAAATGAAAGCGTTATTGTTTTAGGGTTATTGGAATTTTCTCTTTGGGCTTGAAAATATATTTTAAAAGAAGTATAATTTGGTAAATCGGAGCCTCCCAAAGTAAATACCCAAGATCCACTTGGGTTATTAGCATTTAGAGAATTACCTGGAGTAATATTATTTGTAAAATAAGCTCCCGTAGTAGCCGTTCCTGTACTAGTGTTAAATGTAGGATTAGTACCAGAGCTTA